>NZ_JBITWC010000017.1:0-96259 GCF_044543515.1 Vreelandella lionensis
AGAAGGTGATTTGATCCATGGCAGCACTGAATCCTATGCAGTTGACGATAGCCGTATTATCGCTGATAGCAGTGACTTTTTCAGAGCTTCCCTAGATGAAATACAAGTTTGCATGATGGATTTGTTCCAAGAGGAAAGTGCTGCGACTTTGAACCGAGAATCATTGAGGTTTATGGAAAGCTTCCTTGGTGACATACCAGATTTAATACTTGAACAAAGAAGAATTGAAGACGAACGTGAAAAAAATGCTCATGATTTAGATCGAATGGAAATAAGAAATAAAAAATATGAAAGTGAGATAGAGAACTTAGAGCCAAGTGACACCCTTGCAAGAATTAATAAAGCTTTTAAGGGAATTGAGATTCTTGGGCAGATTGTGCGCAATCGATCTGCGTCACTTCCTAAAGGAATGCTTGTTGATTTAGTTAAAGAGGGGTTTGATACTGGATTAAGGTTTTTGTCTTATTTTTTAAGTATTTCTGATGCTTCAAAAGGTGAAGTCATAAAGATTATCGAGCATGTTTTGCAAGAAAATCCAAGAGTAAGTGATAAGGACTTAGAAAAAGAAGCCAAACATACCTATATGCTACTAACCTATGGAGTTATTTTTGGTGTTTTGAGGAAAATATCAAGTTCAATGGGAGGTGTGGAGGTAGAAGAAGTGTGTAGAATTGTTGAGGAGGAAAGCGGCACGCCAGCTGTTAAACTCATAAATCAATCGATTCATTTGCATTTTCATAAAAGATTGGATTTCAAGCGAATAACAGAGCTTCAAAAAGAATTTCGTTCTAATCCAACATGTAAGAGAATATTAAGAGAGAATGTGATACAACATACTTATATGTTTCCGGTAGAGTATAAAGATAAGCAAAAAATTGCTCAATCTTTAAATGTTAGTATGCAAAGTCAGCGACGAATTGAGAGCGCTAAGGGTGGGAAAATACTTAGTAAAAAGTAATCATTGCTATAATGAGAAATGAACACTATGACGAATATTTCGTAAAGCGTTTCCATTAAAAGTTGATAACCCCTCTTAGCGAAAAACCAACACTATTAGAACCAATAGTGTTGGTTTTAATTAACTCCCGACCCCACTAACCCTCATCACTTCCCTAACCACCGCCTCATTCAACACCCCGCGTTTGGCTTCCACCACCGTGAGCCATTCGCGGGCGCGGGTGATGCCGGTGTATACCAGCTCGCGGGTCAGAATGGGGTTTAGGGTGGGCGTTAGCAGTAGGGCGGTGTGCAAAAACTCGGAGCCTTGGGATTTGTGAACCGTCATCGCAAACACGGTTTCTACCGCGTGCAGGCGGGAAGGCAGCACCCAGCGGATGGGCTTGTCGGGGTCGCTAGTGGGGAAGGCGACTCTTAATAACTTCTGCTGCGGATTGCGCGGGTCGGGCACGGCCAGGGTGATGCCGATATCGCCGTTCATTAGTTTCAGGCCGTAGTCGTTTTGAGTAACCAGCACGGGGCGGCCTTCGTACCAGCCTTTCTCTAGCGTGTAGTCACTGCCGAACAGCAACTTTTCGCTACGCAGCGTGCTGGCGATGCGCTGGTTTAACCCTTCTACCCCCCAGGGGCCTTTGCGCAGCGCGCACAGCAGTTGGAAGTGGCTGTAGGCGCTGAGCACCTCGCTGGCCCAGGCGTCAAAAGCGGTTTGGTTCTTCTCGAACGACTCCCCCCGTGGGCGTTTTGTGTGCAGCACGTTTAGGTAGTGGCGGTAGCCGGTGGACGGGGCGATGGGCTGGCCTTTGCGGTCGGTGCGGCCTTCGCCGTTGCCTGCAAATCCGTTAGGGCTGCCGTGAATCACCAGCTTATCCAGCGCGGCGTCGTCACTCATCACCAAATGGTGCACATCCGGGTAGCCGTGGCGCAGCACGGCGCTTACCGCCTGCTGTTTTTCCCGTTCGCTTTGCGCATGGCCCGGCTGGTTAATGGCTTTTGCCAACTGGCCGATGCCGCTGTGTTCATTGAAGCGGTGGCTAACCCGCAGCATGGTAATGGCTTGGTCGAGCGGTTGGCCTGCGGGGTCGATGAACTCGGCTGGCAGCGGTTGGCCGGTGGCTTGGGCCAGCCAGTCGGCGGTGGCTGGGGTGTAGTGGGCGGCGTCGGCGCGGCGGCACAGGTCGCCGAGTACCGAGCCTGCCTCTACCGAGGCGAGCTGGTCTTTATCCCCCAGCAGTATGCACTGGGCGTGGGCGGGCAGGGCGCTGAGGGTCGCGGCCATCATTTCGATATCCACCATCGAGGCTTCGTCGATCACCAGCACATCTAGCGCCAGCGGGTTGGCAGCGCTGTGGCGGAAGTGGCGGGTGTCGGGGCGTGCGCCGAGCAGGCGGTGGAGAGTGGTGACTTCCGTGGGAATCGCGATCTCGCTGGCTGCCGCCGCAGGTGAGTGTTCACTGAGTAGCGTTGCCAACTCAGCGAGCGGTAACGCATTCACCTGCCCCGCAATAGATTCGTTCAAGCGGGCGGCGGCTTTGCCGGTGGGGGCGGCTAGGCGGATGCGCAGCGGCTGGCTGGGCTGCTGGGCCAGTTGCAGGGTTTGCAGCAGGGCGAGCAGGCGCACCACGGTGGTGGTTTTGCCGGTTCCGGGGCCGCCGGTAATGATGCCGAAGCGGCTGCGGGCAGCCAGGGCGCAGGCGGTTTTTTGCCAGTCTAGGCCGTTGCTTTGTTTGAACAGGATGTTCAGGGCTTGGGGGAGTAACCCAGGATGACTGGCGTCACCCGTCGCCCAATGAATTAGCCTCCCACTTTGGCCTTCTGTGCCTGTGCTTTCTGAGCCTGTGCCGATGGCTTCCAGGCGGGCGGCGATGTGTTGGTGCAGGCTTTGTTCATACTGCCAGTAGCGGCGCAGGTAGAGCCGGGTGCTGGGGGTGCCGCTGGCTGAGTGAGTGGTCACTACAACCAGCGGTGTGTTGCCGGGGCCTTCGCTGGTGAGCAGCGGGTGGTGCAGGGCGGCTTGCCATTCGCTGAGCGTGAGCGTGGCCAGCACGTCGCTGGGCAGCGGCGGCGGGTCGGTTAGGTCGTCCCCTTCGGGCGGTAGCGAAAGGGCGAAATCCGGCGCGTTGAGCGTGGCGTTAATATCCAGGCATACGTGGCCGCGGCCTAGCTGGTGGCTGGCTAACGCCGCCGCCAGTAGCAGCATCGTGGGGGCGTTTGGGGCTTCACTGGCTAAAAAGCGTATCAGGGCGCGGTCTAAATCCCGCAACCAGCCTCGCGCTACCCAGCGTTCGCACAGGGCCAGCAGTTCCGGGGTACTACCGAGTGCCGGGTGGGCGCTGGCGGCTTCGCCGAACATATCGAAGGTGTGGGTGTCGTGCTGGCGGCTCATGCCGTGGTCTCCTGCTGGGTGGCGTGTGGCTCGCCTGCAAACAGGCTATCCAGGGCTTCGATGAGTTCAACCGGGGCGGGTTCGCCCACCACGCCGCGCCCAGGGCTGCGGCTGCCGCGTAGAAATACCGTCATCGAACCGCCCAAATGCTGGTGCGGGTCGTAATCCGGCAGGCGCGCTTTTAAAAGCCGGTGCATGGCGAGTAAGTAGAGCGCGGCCTGCAGGTCGTAGCGTTTGGCCAGCAGCGCGTGGCGCAGGGCTTCGGGTTCGTAGGCGCTGTCGTTGGGGCCTAGGTAGTTCGATTTCCAGTCCAGCACGTAAAAGCGCCCCTGGTGCTCGAAGGCCAAGTCAATGAAACCTTTCAGCATGCCGTGCAGGGTGTCGGCATCCAGCGCGGGGCGCTCTACCCCTGGCAGTAAGTGCTTGCTTACCAGCGCATCGATGGCTTGGGTGTTCACCCGCTTGGCTGCAAACCAGAACTCTAGCTCTACCTGATAGCTTTCTAACTCATTCAGCGCCACGCTTTGCGGGGTGGGCGCGGCCAGCGGTAGCGGCGTGGTGAGCAGGGCGCTTAGCCAGCCCGCCAGCGGTTCTTGCCATGCCTGCCAGCCGCGTAGCTGCACTCGCCGCCACAGCATATCGTTGAGGGCGTCCATATCGTTGGCGGCGGTATTAAAGCCTTGCTTGCCCGCCCACTCCAGCAGCCCGTGCAGAAAGGTGCCGGGGCCAGGGCCACGGGGGAATTTGTGCAGGTGATATGCTTCCGGTTGAGATAGATCCCGAGGTTCATCCAGCACTTCGAAGGCGGTGGCTTCCTGGGCGGTGGTGGGTTCCAGCGGTGGCAGCACCGGAGCGGTGAGCGTGCCGGAAAGCCGTAGCGCGGAGTAGCTGGCAATCCACCAGTGCTCTTTGGCGGGACGCGTGGGCGTGCGGGCGTGGCCCAGCGCACTGCTTTGCTCCACTTGGGCCACGCGCTCTGCGGTGGGCGCGGGTGGTTGGTGAATCTGTATCTCGCTGCCTTCCACCAGCTCACCAAGCGCGTTATTGAGCGCCTCCGGTGAAAGGGCATTGCCGCCTTTTAGCAGGTAGCCCAGCGCGCTGTTCTCCAGGCCTTTCAGCGGGGCCAGCCCCAGCCAGGTGGCGTGGCGGGCGCGGGTAAGCGCCACGTAGAGTTTGCGCAGATCCTCCCCCAGCCGTTCGCGGTCGGCGGTGGCGAGTATCGCGTCATCCGCTTCTAGGCTGAGCTGTAGATTGCCCTCGCCGTCGTGCCAGCGCAGCGGTACGTCCTCGGCTTTGACCGGGCGGTGGTTGGCGATGAAGGGCAGGAATACCAGCGGGTACTCCAGCCCTTTGGATTTGTGGATGGTGACCACCTTGACCAAATCTGCGTCGCTCTCCAGGCGCAGTTTGTGGCTGTCGCCGTGGCTTTCCGGGTCGGCAATGGCGTCAAACAGAAAGCGAATCAGCGCGTGCTCGCCGTCCAGTTCGGCGCTGGCCTGCTGCAGCAGCTCTCCCAGGTGCAGCAGGTCGGTGAGCAAGCGCTCACCCTCTTCAAACTCCGCTAGCAGGCGGGCGGGAATATCAAAATCCACCATCATGCGGCGCACCAGCGGCAGCACACCCTGGCGCTGCCACAGGCGGTGGTAGTGGCTGAACTGCTCTACCCGCTCTTCCCAGGCCAGCTCGTTTTGCTGCAGGTGGTCCAGCTCCGCTAAGCTTAGCCCCAGCACCGGCGTGGCCAGCGCGGCGCGCAGGTGCGCTTCGGCCTGGCGGGAGCTAGCCAGCGGCTCGGCGCAGGCGCGCAGCCAGCGCTCTACCTGGGCGGCCATGGGCGAGCTAAACACCTTATCGTGATCAGAAAGATACACGCTCTTTACCCCACGGCTGGCCAGCGCTTGGCGAATGGCGCGGGCTTCCTGCAGGCCGTTCACTAGTACTGCCATATCCGAGGGCTTTAGCGGGGTGAGCGCGTCGTCGGTTTGAAAGCCGCTCTCGCCTTTCTGCCCTGCGTTGAGCAGTTCCGCCATGAACGAAGCGCAGCGTTCGGCCATCTCGGTTTGGTAGGCGGTTTTGGAGAGCGGCTCGTCGGCTTCCAGCGGCCAGAGCGTCATAGCGGGCAGCGGTTGGCCCTGGTGAATGAGCTGTTCGCTTCGGCCCTTGGCGTCTACCGGCAGAAACGGCAGCGGGTTGTCGCCGCCTTCTTCGCGGAACAGAAACGCCCCGGCCGGGTGCTCATCGGCGTAGCGGAAGCAGTGGTTCACTGCCTCTACCATGGCGCGGCTGGAGCGGTAGTTGGTGCCCAGCGTCACGTGGCGGCCTGCGGTGTCTTCGCGGGCTTTTAAGTAGGTGAAGATATCCGCGCCGCGAAAGGCGTAAATGGCCTGTTTGGGGTCACCGATCAGCAGCATGGCGGCGTCTCGGCGGGGTTTAGCGACCTCATACACCGCGTTGAAAATGCGGTACTGGATGGGGTCGGTGTCCTGGAACTCGTCGATCAGCGCCACGGGGAACTGGCGCAGTATCTGCGCGGCCAGGGCCTCTTTATTGGGGCCTTGCAGGGCGCTGTCCAAGTGGGTGAGCAGGTCGTTGGGGCCCATTTCGGCGCGGCGCTCTTGCTCCCGCTCCAGGCGCACTTTGCACCACTGCACGGCGTGAATCAGCAGGTCGTTGCGCGGCTCGGGCAGGGCGTTTAGCGCGGCGGGCAGCTCGGCCAGCGCTTCCCAGGCGGCGGGGCAAGGTGGCGCGCCCTCTTTCCATATCTCGGCCATGCCGTCTGGGGTCAGGCGTTTCCAGGCGGCGTCGGTGAGTGCGGGGCGGGTGGCGTCGCTGTCGCACCACTCCCGCAGCGCGCCTAGCCAGTTGGCGCGGCTTTTGGCGTTGAAGCTTTGGCCTTTGAAGGCTTTGCGTTTGGCGGCGTCTTCTAGTGCGGGCACTAGGTCATCCAGCCAGGCAGGCCAGGGGGCTTTTAGCTCGGCTAGGCGTGCGCTGCGCTCGGCTTGGGCGGCGCTTAGGGTTTGCTCTGGCGCGGGGCGGGGGCTGCCTAGGGCTTCGCTTTCGGCCAGCAGTTTGCGCACCTGCCCGTGGAGCTGGTCCGGCGATTTCCAGTAGCCGGTAATGCTGCCCAGCGCTTCGGCGTCCAGCGGGTAGTAGAAGGTGCGCCAGTAGTCGCGCACTACCTCCTGCTCCAACTCTTGCTGGTCGTTTTCCAAATTGAGCGAGAATAGGCTGCCGCTATCGAAGGCGTGCTCGCGCAACATGCGGTAGCACCAGCTATGAATAGTGGAAACGGCGGCTTCGTCCATCCACTCGGCGGCCAGCTCTAAGCGGCGGGCGCAGGCGGGCCACGTGGCCTCGGGGTATTGGCTGCGCAGCGCGAGCAGAAGTGAGTCTTCACCCTGATGCCGAAACACCGCCGCCGCTTCCACCAGCCGATGGCGGATACGTTCGCGCAACTCTTGCGTGGCGGCGTTGGTGAACGTGACCACCAGAATTTCCGGCGGGGTGAGCGGGCGTACGAAGGCGGTGTCGTCTTCACTGTGCTGCCCGCCCAGCACCAAGCGCACATACAGCAGCGCAATGGTGAAGGTTTTCCCCGTGCCCGCGCTGGCTTCAATCAAACGGCTGCCGTGAAGCGGTAGCGTCAGCGGGTTCAGCGGGGCGGGCTGGCTCATTCTCATTCTCCGAACATCACGGCAGGCGGAAAGCAAAGCGCCTTTGGCGGGTAGCCAAAGGCACCGGCACTATATCGCGTTGCCAAGAGCTGGGCAAAAGAGCAAAGCAGCGTTAGAGGTTGGTTTGAAAGACGGTATCGAATTCGTTGTAAACAGGTAGACACGCTCGGCTTCCATGGCCGTAAGCCACAGTAAACAGGGGTTAGGCTGTGAGGTATCGTCGCCAACTGGTAATCTAGCGGGCTAGCCGCTCTTGGCGATCTGTTGATGCTGGTGAAGGGATCTCATGCTGACCTCGCTTCTGGATAACGATTTTTACAAGATCACGATGCAGAATGCCGTGATTAAACGCTTCCCCTATGCCCATGCCCGCTACGCGTTTATCAATCGCGGCGAGCATGCGTTTCCTGAGGGCTTTGGTGAGGCGCTGCGTGGTGAAGTGGATCGCATGGCGACGCTGCGCTTGTCGGATGAAGAGAAGCGCTACCTGCAAACCACCTGCCCTTATCTAGACCCCACCTATCTCGATTTTCTGGCGGGCTTTCGTTACGACCCCAGCGAAGTGACGATCGAGCAGCAGGGCAGCGAGCTCTCGGTGGTGATGGAAGGCCCCTGGTACCGCACCATCTTGTGGGAAGTGCCGCTGATGGCGCTGATCAGCGAGCTTTGGTACCAACTGCGCGGCGTGAGCGTGTCGGAAGATGACGAAGCGCTCATCGAGCAGCGCACGCGGGAGAAGATCGAACTGTACCGCCAGCATGGGCTGAAGATTGCCGAGTTCGGCACCCGTCGGCGTTTCTCGTTTGCGGTGCACGACCGGGTCGTCAAAGCGCTGCGCCACTACGGCGGCGAGGCGTTTAGCGGCACCAGCAACGTGCTGCTGGCCATGCGCCACGGGGTGAAGCCCATCGGCACCCACGCCCACGAGTGGTTCATGTTCCACGGCGCTCGCTTTGGTTTCAAAATGGCCAACAGTTTGGCGCTGGAGCACTGGGTGGATGTTTACCGGGGGGATTTGGGCATCGCGCTGACCGATACGTTTACCACCCGCGCCTTTTTCGAGAGCTTCGATAAGAAGTTCGCCAAGCTGTTCGATGGCGTGCGGCACGATAGCGGCGACCCGATTGAATTTGCCGATGCCACCATTGCCCACTACCAGCGCCTGGGCATTAACCCGCTGAGCAAAACCATCATCTTCTCCGATGCCCTCACCCCTGAAAAAGTGGAGCGCATCCGCGCCTTCTGCCAGGGGCGGATTGGCATGGCCTTTGGCATTGGCACCAACTTCACCAACGATATTGGCGTGGCACCCATGAACATGGTGATCAAAATGGTCGAGGCTCGCCCCGAAGGGCAGGGCTGGCTGCCAGTGGTAAAGCTGTCCGATGTGCCCACTAAGAACACCGGCGACCCGGAGATGATTGCGTTGGCGAAGCGCATTTTATCGCTGGGTGGAAAGGAGGATGAAAGCCCGCTGATCTGACTCTGCCCGAATCAGCCGCATGCTAAACTGCTTTTCATATCGCTGTTTTTTGTTCTGGAGGCCGCCGTGCAGGATGCCCATCGCCGTAAGCTACCCATCGGGATTCAGACGTTCTCGGATATCCGTGAGGGCGACTATTACTACGTCGATAAAACCCCGCATATCGAGCGCTTGGTTAACCAGAACAAATACTACTTTCTCTCGCGGCCGCGCCGCTTTGGTAAAAGCCTGTTGCTGGATACGCTGCGCTGCTTGTTCGAGGGCCGCCAGGCACTGTTTGAAGGGCTCCATATTCACGATAAGTGGGACTGGCAACAGCGTTACCCGGTCATTCGTATCAGCTTTGCCGATGGCGTCATGCAGAGCCGTGAAGAGCTCGATGAGCGTATTCGTGATCAGCTTCGGGTCCAGCGCGAGCGGCTGGGCATTACCCAACACCACAAGACGGATATTCCCGGCGAATTTTCTACCCTGATTCGCAGCGCCCACCAGCAATATGGTCAGCGGGTGGTGGTGCTGATCGATGAATACGACAAGCCGATTCTGGATAACATTCTGGAACCTGAGCGTGCTCGGGAGGTGCGCGAAGGGCTGAAAAACCTCTACAGCGTGCTGAAAGACGCCGATCCTCATTTGCACTTCGTGCTGCTCACCGGGGTTTCCAAGTTCAGTAAGGTGAGCTTGTTTTCGGGGTTGAACAATCTGCGCGATATTACCCTGTCTCCCGACTATACGACCATTTGTGGCTACACCGATGAGAACATCGATACGGTGTTCGCGCCAGAGCTACCCGGCCTGGATCGTGAGGAGATTCGCCAGTGGTATAACGGCTACCGCTGGGGTGGCCGTGAGGTAGAGTCCGTCTATAACCCCTTCGATGTGCTGCTGCTGTTCCAGGAGCAAGAGTTTGGCCCTTACTGGTTTGAGTCTGCCACGCCGACGTTTCTGGTTGATATTCTCAAACAGCGGGGGGTATTTACGCCTTCGTTAGATCACTGGGAAACCGAGTATGAACTGCTCAGCCAGTTCGATGTGGATCAGATCAGTACCGAAGGTCTGCTGTTTCAAACCGGCTACCTGACCATCCAGCAGGTAGAGGAGCCGCTGCTGGGATACCGCCAGTACACGCTGGGCTTTCCTAACCGTGAAGTCGAAACCAGTCTCAACCACGCCTTGTTGCCATCGCTGGGGGTCGAAAATGCCCCGCGTGAACGCAGAACACTGTTTCGCCATTTAAGTCAGCATGATCTTGTCGGGCTAGAAGCGCACCTAAAGGCGCTTTATGCCGGACTCCCTCACGACTGGTATCGCAACAACCCGATTGCTCGCTACGAAGGCCATTACGCCAGCGTGTTCTACAGCCACTTTGCGGCCCTGGGCCTGGATGTGACGGTGGAAGATGCCAGCCACCACGGCAAGGTGGATATGAGCGTGGATTTTGGTGGGCATATCTACCTGTTCGAGTTCAAAGTGGTGGAGCAACTGCCGGAAGGTCAGGCGCTGGCGCAAATCAAACACAAAGGGTATGCGGACAAGTACCGCGCCTCTGGCAAGCCCATACACCTGATCGGCGTCGAGTTCTCCAGTGCCAAACGCCAGATTGTGGCGTTCGATGTGGAAACGCTCGACGCTATGTAACACCCACGCTGGTTTACCCTTTGACCGCCTGGTGAAGCGGCGCGTAGAGCGCTTCTGTGAGCGTGGCAAAGGTGTGCCCGTTGGCTTGCTCGAAGAACAACCGCTCGAAGCGGGGCCACTGGTGGCTTAAATACGCGCTTTGGGCTACTTGACCGGTTTGGTAGCGGCCGCCTTCATAGGCGCTTTCGGCGGCGGCGTAGGCGTCGCTTTCTCGGCCTTTTTCTTGCGCCATATCCGGCGTGCCTTGCTTACTTAGCCAAGCAAACGCGGCTTGCGGTGCGAGCGGTAGCGGGGTTTCTAGGCCCGCTTGCCACGCGGCTAGCTGGGTTTCCAAGTGCTGGCGGGCGGTCTCGGCATCCACCGGCGCTAACGTGACATGACCCGCTTTGGAGAGTAGTTGCGTCGTCATCGGGCCATCCAGGTTGCCCGCTAGGTGCGCGACCCAGGGGCGCAGCAGGTGGCTCCAGCGGTACTGGCCGCGCCCGCTGCCTTGGCTAATCAGGCTGCTACTGAGTAGCAGCAGGCGGCAGCGGTGGCCTGCTTCATCCTGACGCAGTTCGCCCAGGGGCTCTTCCAATGTGAGGCCGTGGGCTTCGAAGTGAATCATGGTGTCGGGCAGGGTATGCGGCCACGCGTCTAGCGCTTCTTCGTAGGCGTTGAAAAGCGCCTCCATGGGTTCGGCGAGTGCCGCGCGCATGCGTTCGCCGAACGCGCCCATGGCCAGCACGCCTTGGCCTTGAAAGCGTTCCAACGCCTCGTGTAATGCTTGCATGCGCGGCTGGCCGTTATCCACCGCGTGGCGCTGGGCGGCAATTAGCTGGTCTTGAAGCTGCCAGTTTTGCAGGCCATCCAGGGCGAATGGCTCGGCGTCCAGCTCGGCGATGGCTTCCTGCTCGAAATAGACCCCCAAGCGAGCATTAAAGAAGCTGCGCACCGGCTCGCGCAGAAAGCTACCTAGCTGCCCAAGCGAGAGGCTGGTGGGGGCGTTTTCCGGCGCTGGCAGCGTGCAGCTAGCGGCGGGTGGCGTGCGTGGGGCGTGCACCTCGCGCCATTCGTGGGCGTAGGTGAACAGCCGGCTTGCTGGGCTGTTGAAGTAAGCGCGGCTGAAAGGCTGCAGCGGATGCTCGGTGGTGAGTGTTTCCAGCAGCGGCGCGCCGTTTTCCGTTTGCCAGCCGGCTTCCAAGTGGTCGCGCAGTTGGCCCACCAGCACCGAGGGTGGCAGCGGCGTATTGTCGATCTGGCTGCGGCCAACCCAGCTCACGTAGAGCTGGTCGCGGGCGGAGAGCAGCGCTTCCAGAAACAGGTAGCGGTCGTCTTCCCGGCGGGAGCGGTCGCCGGGGCGATAGTCGCTGCCCATCAGGTCGAAATCCAGCGGCGGCTGGGAGCGGGGGTACTCGCCGTCGTTCATGCCCAGCAGGCACACCCGCTTGAAGGGAATGGCGCGCATGGGCATCAGCGTGGCGAAGTTGACCGCTCCGGCCAAGAAGCGTTGGGAAAGGCTGTGCTCATCAATTTGCGCCAGCCAGTGCTCCCGCACCATGGAGAGCGGCAGCGGGTCGTTGAGTTCGGCTTCCCGGCTGCTTTCGAGCATCTGCTGCAAGCCGCTTTCTAGCTTGGTGAGCATGATGCTCTCTTGGGCATCGTCGGTAAGAAAGAAAGTTTCCAGCAGCTCCCGTAGCCGCGCAACCCAAGTAGCGGCATCGGTGGGTTGGCAGAAGCTCTCCCAGGTGGCTTCGAGCTTTTCCAGCAATGTCGCCAGCGGCCCAGCCAAGCCCGCCTCCAGCCCGCCGATATCATCAAACGGTTCGATGCCTTGCCACGCGTGGCCGTCGCCCACGGTGTAGCCCAACAGCAACCGGCGCAGGCCGAATGCCCAGGTGTTTTGGCTCAGCCCGCCGGGCAGTTCCAGCCTTTGGCGCTGCTTGGCGTTTAGCCCCCAGCGGATGCCCGCGCCTTCCATCCAGCGCTCCAGCACCGGCAGGTCGCGCTCTTCTAGGCCGAAGCGCTGGCGCAGGGCGGGCACATCCAGCAGGTCGAGTAAATCGCTCACCGACAGGCGCAGCTCCGGCAGCCGTAGCAGCTTTTCCAGCGCAATCATCAGCGGCAGGCGGTGACGGCTGGCCTGGTCGGAGAGCGTGTAGGGAATGTGCCTCGGGTCGTCGGTGGGCAGCTGGCCAAACACCGCTTCGATGTGCGGCGCGTAGCGGTCGATATCCGGCACCATGACGATGATATCTCGCGGGCGCAGGTGTGGGTCGGCGCTGAAGGCGGCCAGCAGCTGGTCGTGGAGAATCTCCACTTCCCGCTGGGGGCCGTGGCCGATATGAAACACGATGGAGTCATCGGAAGCGGGCAGGGCGGGCCAGTGGCCTTGCGTTTCCGCCACGGGGCGCAGCTCGCGAATATCGTCTTGCAACTGGCTGAGCAGGCAGTGGCGATCCTCGCCGCTGAACGGCTCGAACATATCGATGCGCAGTGCTTGCTGCTCGAATAGGGTTTGGTAGTTGCCTGCGTCGTCGTGCTCATCGAGCAGGCGCAGGTAGTCGCGGCCCTGCTTGCCCCAGGCGGCTAGCAGTGGCTGGGCGTGCAGGTGCAGGGCGTCATCGGCATCACCGGTGCCCAGTACATCCAGCGCTTCGGGCATGCCGGTTTTGCGCCGCTGGCGGTAGCGCTGGGCGCGTAGCAGGTCTTTGTGCTCGATGATATCCGCCCAGTAGAACTGGCAGGGGTTGTGAACACACAGCACGATTTGGCAGCAGCGGGAGAGCGCCGCCAGTGCTTCCAGGGTTTGCTGGGGCAGCGATGAAATGCCGAAGATAATCAGCCGACGAGGCAGCCCCGGCGGGCAGTCTTGGCCTTCCAGGTGCTCGGTGGCCTTCAAGAAGCGCTGGTGAACTTGAGCGCGGCTGCTGTTCAACCCGGCATCGCCTTGGGTGGCGGCCACATCGTCACGCAGGATGCGCCAGAGTGCGGGCTGCCATCGTTGGTGCTCTTCCAAAGGGCGGTGCTCGCCTCTGGCGGTAATTAGCACATCGTGGCCGTTAGCCCAGGCGTCCAGCCAGTCGGCGCGGTAGACCTGGTACTGGTCAAACAGATCCGCCAGCCGCTCGGCCAGTTGGTAGTGCTTGCGCTGGTCGCGGTCGATTTCTAGAAACTGCGCCAGCGGCTCAAACTCCGGCTGCCCGGCCAGGGTAGGCAGCAGGCGCAGCAGCCGCCATACCAAGCGCGACTTATCGAACGGCGAGGTTTCCGGCACGGCATCGGCATTTTGCGAAACGTGAGTGAGCACCGTGCGGTAGGCTTGCCATAGAAACCGCGCGGGCAGCATCACCTCTAGCGCCGCAGCAATGCCCGCGCCGCCATTCTTAGGGTCTTCCGCCAACGCCAGTTTTAGCCACTGCCCAATACCGTTGCTCTGCACCAGAATGGTTTCGTTCTCCAACGGCCCCAACGGCTGGCGGCGCATCCACTCCACCGCCAAACCGCGTAAATCTTCCAAGCGGTTAGCATGTACCACCATAAAACCGGGGGGGAGCGAAGTGGGGGAGAACAAGGCATTGGCAGGCATACGGCGGCGTTCCTTCACGGCAATCAGCGTCACGGGTAGCGGTGACGCTATGGTGCCATAAGTTGGGGGTACTCGCGTGTATCTGGAGTAGGAACTTTTATGTACGTTGGGTTATCATAAAAGATAACTTGAGCGGGGTTATGCTATGGAGTGGCAGGTTGAGTTTTATCCAGGTGTTGAGCAAGAAATTTTAAGTATGCCGCCCAAAATACAGGCCAGAATGCTCCGGTTACTGGAGATGGTAGAGACTCATGGCGCTAACCTTGGGCCACCACACACGGAATCGATGGGCGACGGTTTGTTTGAAATTAGGGCAAAGGCAAAAGAGGGAATTGGCCGTTCTCTGTTTTGTTATGTGCATGGGAAACATATTGTCGTTCTTCATGCGTTCGTCAAAAAAAGCCAAAAAACGCCGCGTCAGGCGTTAACGTTAGCGCGGACAAGACAGCGCGAGGTGCAGTCATGATGAACTTAAAAGCACTAAAAGAGCAGGCGCTTCAAAACCCTGAAGTAGAGGCTGAGTATGAGCGTTTGGCACCGGAGTTTGCGTTGGCTTCCACACTGATTTCTATGCGCCAGCGTGCCGGGTTGACCCAAGAAGAGCTTGCCAAACGCTTGGATACACAAAAAAGTAACATTAGCCGCTTGGAGCGGGGAAGCAGTAACCCCGGCTGGAAAACATTACAGCGCTATGCACACGCCTGTGGTTTTGAGCTGACGGTACATGTTGAACAACAAAAACAGCCAGCCCACTAAGCAGTCAGAGCACTGCAATATTGGAACTCTTCTTGCGTCATCGGCTTACCGCCGCCAAGCTGTGGCCTTTGCCATGCAATTGAGAGGAGTCCGTGATGACCGAGCCGACCAACCATAATACCCGCCGCCACTCTGCCCCGGTGGTGGATGGCCCCGGTAAAGCGGCTAGCCGCGCCATGCTGCGCGCCGTGGGCTTCAACGATGACGATTTTCAAAAGCCTCAGGTGGGTATCGCGTCCACCTGGAGCATGGTGACGCCGTGTAATAGCCATATTGGTGAGCTGGCGGAGCTTGCTCGGGATGGGGCCGATGCCGCCGGTGGCAAAGGCGTGGTGTTCAATACCATCACCATTTCTGATGGCATTGCCAACGGCACCGAAGGCATGAAGTACTCGCTGGTCTCGCGGGAAGTGATTGCCGACTCCATCGAAACCGTGGCGGGCTGCGAAGGCTTTGATGGCTTGGTGGCGATTGGCGGCTGCGATAAGAACATGCCGGGCTGCGTGATGGGGCTGGCACGGCTCGATCGCCCCAGCGTGTTCGTTTACGGCGGCACCATCATGCCCGGCAAGGGCCACACCGATATTGTCTCGGTGTTCGAGGCGATGGGCGCCCACTCCCGTGGCGACATCGACCTGATCGAGCTTAAAAACATCGAAGAGACCGCGATTCCTGGCCCTGGCTCCTGCGGGGGCATGTACACCGCCAACACCATGGCTTCGGCCATTGAAGCACTGGGTATGAGCCTGCCGGGAAGCTCGGCGCAGAATGCCATCTCCCAAGAGAAGCGCGATGACTGCAAAGCCGCTGGCGAAGCCGTGCTGGCGCTGCTGGCGCAAGACATCAAGCCCTCCGATATCATGACCCGCGAGGCGTTCGAGAACGCCGTGACCGTGGTGATTGCCCTGGGTGGCTCCACCAATGCGGTGCTGCACCTGATTGGCATGGCGCGCACTATCGGTGTCGAGCTGACCCTGGCAGACTTCACCGAGATCGGTAAGCGCGTGCCGGTGCTAGCCGATCTGCGCCCCAGTGGCCACTACATGATGAGCGAGTTGGTGGCGATTGGCGGTATCCAGCCGCTGATGAGAATCCTGCTGGATGCTGGGCTGCTTAACGGCAACTGCTTAACCGTGACCGGTAAAACGCTGGCGGAGAACCTCGCTAACGTCGAGCCGTACCCGATGGATCAGCAAATCATCGCCCCGCTGGGTAACCCGATTAAAGCCGAAAGCCACCTGCGTATTCTGTTTGGCAACTTAGCGCCGGAAGGGGCGGTGGCGAAAATTACTGGTAAAGAGGGCACGCGCTTTAGCGGCTCGGCACGGGTGTTTGGCTCGGAAGAGGAAGCCCAGGCACGCATCAACGATGGCACCGTAGTGGCGGGCGATGTGGTGGTGATTCGCTACGAAGGCCCGAAAGGCGGCCCCGGCATGCGCGAAATGCTCACGCCTACCTCAGCCATTATGGGCCGTGGCTTGGGCAACGATGTGGCGCTGATTACCGATGGCCGCTTCTCCGGCGGCAGCCACGGGTTCGTGGTGGGGCATGTGTCGCCGGAAGCCTTCGACGGCGGCCCGCTGGCGCTGGTTGAAGATGGCGACCCCATCACCATTGATGCCGAAGCCGATACTATTGATGTGCATATCAGCGATGAAGAGATGATGCGCCGCCGTGCGGCCTGGCAACAGCCTGAGCCGCGCTATCGTAAAGGCGTGTTGGCGAAGTATGCCAAATTGGTCAGCTCGGCCAGTACCGGTGCGGTGACCGACCAAGAATAACCTGTGAAGAGTCACCGGCACGGTTAGGCTGTCACTAAGTCGTCAAGCGCAAGGCGTACCCTTAACGCCTTGCGCTTTTTAATGAGTAAACGGTGGGCACGATGGCGGTAGAGAATAAGATACGAGGACGAGCCAGCGAGGTTTTTTGGGCATTTTTAGCGCTGGGGCTGACCTCCTTTGGCGGGCCGGTGGCGCACCTGGGCTACTTTCGTACGGCGTTTGTGGAACGCCGCCAGTGGCTCAGCGAGCAGGCCTACGCGGATTTGGTCGCGCTGTGTCAGTTCTTGCCGGGGCCAGCCAGTAGCCAGGTAGGCTTTGCCTTAGGGTTGATGCGCGCTGGCCCCTGGGGGCGGCGATGGCGTGGCTGGCGTTTACGCTGCCCTCTGCCATCGTGCTGGTGCTGTTTGCATTGGGCGCGGCAGTGCTGGATGGCCCGGTGGCCAGCGGCATCATTCACGGCTTAAAAGTGGTCGCGGTGGCTATTGTGGCCCACGCGGTGTGGGGCATGGCGCGCAACCTCTGCCCGGACAAAACCCGCACGGGCATTGCCCTGGCAGCGGTGTTCGCGGTGGTGCTGGTCAGCGGGCCGTTGGGGCAGGTGGCGGCGATTGTGCTGGGCGGCGTGGCGGGGCTGCTGCTTTGTCGCCAAAGCGCTGCAGCATCATCTAGCGAATCGCTGCACTTCCCGGTGACACGCCGAGCGGGCACGCTAGCATTAGGTTTATTCGCCGCTTTGTTGGTGCTCTTACCGCTGTTAGCGGCGAGTGCCGGTTGGTTGAACGTGGTCGATGCGTTCTACCGTTCAGGCGCGCTGGTGTTTGGCGGTGGCCATGTGGTGCTGCCGCTGCTGGAAGCGGAAGTAGTGCAATCGGGTTGGATCACGGCAGATGAATTCTTAGCGGGTTACGGCGCGGCACAAGCGGTGCCGGGGCCGCTGTTTACGTTTGCTGCATATTTAGGGGCGCTGCTGCCAGGGATACCCAGCGTGATTGGCGCGCTTTTGGCGCTGCTGGCGATTTTTGTGCCGGGGTTTTTGCTGCTGGTTGGCGTGCTGCCGTTTTGGAATCAGTTCCGCCAGTGGAGCAGTGCTCAAGCGCTGATGCGCGGTGCCAATGCGGCGGTGGTGGGGATTCTAGGCGCGGCGCTTTATCAACCGGTGTGGACCAGTGCCATTCTTGGGCCTTACGAGTTTGTGCTGGCGTTGACAGGCTTTTTGCTGCTCACCGTGTGGAAACTGCCTGCTTGGCTGGTGGTCATTGTGGTGGCGTTAGGCGGCGTAATGATTCCGCCCCAGTAACCGGGGCGGGAAAATACTCAAGTGGTGATAGTTAGCGGGGAGGTGGCGTGGCTGCTATGGCGCCTCCAGCTCTAACGTGCGACGCAGGACATTAAGCTCGTTGATGTCCAGATGCTCTAGCCTTCCGGCGAGCAGGTCGCTGATCTTTTGAACGGGCAAGCCAGCCTGGCGGGCTATTTCGCGGCTTCCCAGATCTGATACGGCGATCAGGCGGGTGATAATACGCATGAGGCGCGTACGTTTTTCTAGTTCCCTGACATCGAGGTCAGGGCTGCTTCGCGGAGGATCTAACGATTCTGCGTGAGCAGTTGAGTATGCCGTACTCATGTGACTCCATCAGTCGGAAATGACAAACACACAATGCCGCCAACTCACGCGGTTTTCAATGCCTAATTTGATGAAAATTTCACGCAGCGAGTAACACCCGCAAATGCCCGTGGCTCTGGTAAACTATGCGCCTTCCTATTTCTGAGTGAGCTGCGCACTGTGCGCGGCTTATGGACTGCTTTCTAGCTTAAATAGGCCGTTGGCCGAGGAGTTTTGCATGTCGAACAGCGCACCCAAGGTGGGCGTGATCATGGGGTCGAAATCTGATTGGCCGGTCATGGAGCACGCGGTGGCGATGTTAGAGCGGTTGGGCGTTGCCTATGAAACCCGTGTGGTATCGGCGCATCGCACACCTGACCTGCTGTTCGAATATGCGAAAAGTGCCGCTGAGCGTGGCCTGCAGGTGATTGTGGCAGGCGCCGGTGGCGCGGCCCACCTACCCGGCATGGTGGCTTCACAAACGGCGCTGCCGGTGCTGGGTGTGCCGGTGGAGTCTAAAGCGCTAAAGGGCTTGGATTCGCTGCTCTCCATTGCCCAAATGCCGGGCGGTATTGCGGTAGGCACGCTGGCCATCGGCAAAGCCGGTGCCACCAACGCAGGCCTGCTGGCCGCACAAATTGTGGGCCTTCAGGACAGCGCCGTGCGCGAAGCTGTTGAGGCGTTCCGCGCCGAGCAGACCCAGTTGGTGTTGGATAACCCCGACCCGCGCCCTGACGTAGACTCCTCGGCCCAATAGGTAGCCATCATGAGCGCACAGAGTGCAAAACATATGATTGCAAAAAACATTGGCGTCCTCGGCGCAGGCCAACTCGGCCGTATGCTGGCGCTGGCAGGTTATCCGCTGGGCAACACGTTTACGTTTTTAGACACCACCGGTAACCCCAGCGCGGGTATCGGCGAGGTGATTGTCGACCCGGATAACCAGCATCTGGCGGCGTTTCTCGATAAGGTCGATGTAGTGACCTACGAATTCGAGCACCTCCCCGTTGAGCTGGTAAAGCAGATTGAGCAGCACAAGCCGGTTTATCCCGGCAGTCGCGCTATTGCGGTGTGCCAAAACCGTGTAGAAGAGAAAACGCTGTTTGATCGCTTGGGTATTCCCACACCGGCCTATCGCGTGGTGGAAAGCGCTGAGCAGCTCGCTGCCGCCGCCGCTGAGCTTGGTTGCCCGGTAGTGGCCAAATCGGTCACGGAAGGCTACGACGGCAAAGGGCAGGCGGTGCTGAAAGCACCGGAACAGGCTCAAGAGGCGTGGGAATCGATTGGCCATACGCAGCTGATCGTCGAGGCGTTCGTTGATTTTGTGCGCGAAGTCTCGATGATTGCGGTGCGCGGCCGCGATGGGGATGTGGTGTTCTACCCCATGGCGGAAAACCAGCACGTGGGAAGCATTCTGCGCTACTCCGTGGCGCCGCTACCGGATTTGGACGCCAGCGTTCAAGAAGCGGCCGATAACTACATTCGTGTGCTGCTGGATGAGCTAGATTACGTGGGCGTGCTGGCGCTGGAGCTGTTCCAAACCCGCGACGGCAGCCTGCTGGCCAACGAAATGGCCCCGCGAGTGCATAACTCCGGCCACTGGACGATGGATGGCGCGGTCACCAGCCAGTTTGAGAACCACCTGCGGGCTATTCAAGGCTTGCCGTTAGGCGCAACGAATGCCGTTGCACCCACTTGCATGGTGAATGTGATTGGCCTGGAAGGCGATAACGCCGCGCTGCTAGCCATTGCCGACACCCACTTGCATCGCTACGACAAAGCAGAGCGCCCAGGGCGCAAGCTGGCTCACGTTAACGTCGTGGCGTCGAGTCACGCCGAGCTGCTTGAAAAAGTGCGCACTTGTCAGGCGTTGATACCCGATGCGCCCCCCGTTGAGTGGAGTTTTGAATCTACGTTATGAACAACGAAGCCGCCTGAAAAGGCGGCTTTTTAATTTCTGGTGGTCACTACTTTTGTGACTTAAACGTGCTAAAACAGATGTATTAAAAAAAGCCTAACCAATAAGATTGGCGTTAAGCCGACTGAAGAACAGGGAGTTTGTATGTCGCCCCCCACACCCCTCGCCGCCACGGCGACGGCCTCCGGGCTGCGCAGTGGTTATCAGCGTGACCATCACATCACCATGCAGCGTTTGCGCGGTGAAAAAGTGCGCCTGCTTTACGATAACCTGTGGCAGCCGGTGCTGAGCAGCGTGCTGGCGGGTGGGCTGCTGGTAGCGGCCATGTGGCCGGTGGTCGATGCCGCGCTACTGCTAGGGTGGTTTACGGTGCTGGCGGTTATTTCAGTGTTTAGATTGCTTCTAGCCCAGCGCTTTAAGCGCCTGCCCGCGCTACAGCAGCAGCGCCAGCGCTGGCTGCGTTGGTTTGCTGTGGGGGCGATTGCTTCTGGCTGCGTGTGGGGTGCCTCTGGCGTGCTGCTGTTTAGCCACAATCACCCCGCCCAAATTGCCGCGCTCTCGATTGTGCTGGCCGGGATTGCTGCGGGGGGCGTGACTACGCTCTCTTCCGTGTGGTGGATCGCCATTGGCTTTGTGCTTCCCATTTTGCTGCCGCTTAAGCTGCAGTTTCTGTTTCAGGGCTCGCCGCTTTCTATTTTAATCGGCCTGATGCTGGTGCTTTTTTTGGGTTTGATCATCGCCACTAGCCGCCGCTTTAGCCGTACTATTCACGACAATATTGCCCTGCGAGTGAACATGGCCGCCCGGGAGGCGCAACTGCGCGAAAGCGAAAACCGCTATCGCTCTATTTTTCAGCACTCGCCGTTAGGCGTGCTGCACTTCGATGAGCAGGGGCAGATTACCGATTGCAACAGCAAACTGCTGGATATCCTGAGCGTGGAGCGCTCAAAGTTACTCGGCTACCGCATGCTGGACCGCTCTGCCGACCGAAAGGTGGCTCAGGCGGTTAGGGATGCGCTGGAAAAAGGCACGGGCTATTACGAAGGCACTTACCAACTGCCCAACGCCAGTGTGGGCACGCCTTTGCGAGCGTTTTTCAACGGGGTACATAGCGCCAGCAACCAGATGGTGGGCGGTGTGGCGATTATTGAGGATTTCACCGAACGAAAGCGCAACGAGGCGATTATCTACCGCCAGGCTTACTACGATGCGCTAACTGACTTGCCCAACCGGCGGCTGTTTATCGAGCGTTTAGAGGCGCTATGTAATGGACAGGCCAGCGACCAGCGCGGTGGCTTGGTGATGTTTATGGATATGGACCGCTTCAAGCTGATTAACGACACGTTGGGTCACGCAGCAGGGGATGACCTGTTAGTGCAGGTAGCGCGCCGCTTGGAGTCGTGCCTGCAAAACGATGATATGGCTGCCCGCCTAAGCGGTGATGAATTCGTACTGTTAGCGCTCTTTGATGTGACTGAGAGTGAGGCGCTGAACGCTGCAGCGTCTCGCTACATGGACACCGTGCAGCAGGCGCTGGCGGGTGAATATCGGCTAGAGAGCCGTTGGGTCGAGGTCACGCCCAGTATGGGCTACACCTGTTTTGACGCAGCAGACTGCGACCATACGGATATATTAAAACAGGCGGATACCGCGATGTATCAAGCCAAAACTGAGGGTCGGGCGCGCTTACGCCGCTACCAGCCCTGGATGCGTGATGAGGTGAATAAGCGGTTGGCTGAACAAGCGCCTAACCTGCCAGTTGACCGCTAAGCAGTAACCATAGGGCAATCAACGCAAAGTGCCCAGGGTACCAGGCAAGCCACAGGCGGCGCGGCATCTCAAGCGCCACGGGAGGCACGCGCTGAGCGGCACCGGCGGCCAGCATTAGCACAATGACGCAAGTAGCGACGGTAAATGATTTAGCCATATCAGACGCGTTCATCTGCCCGGCAATCCACAGCACGGGAAACGCTGCCAGCCCAGCCCAGAGGCGTGATTTTAGCGCATTGCGGGTTTCGCTGAGTGCCTGCATGGCAAACATAAACAGCGGAATCAGCAACAGACCATTGTGACCATACTCCACCCAGAACCCGAGCAAATACCACGCGGTAACGCCCACCGCGGCTCCCAGCATCAGCCAGCCCAAACCTAAGGTTTGTTGCTGGTAGTGCTGCCAGCCCTGGCGCACCAAAGCACCCAGTGCCAAGCCACTGGCCAAGGTAAAGCAGACGTTTAAGATAAACGCATCAGAGGCGCGGGGCATCAGCATATAGGGCAGCTGTGCGACGAGTCCGATAATCAAAATCCGCCGCGAGTAGCGCAGCGGATTACGCGTATTAAACAAGCCGTGCCACGCCACCATGGCGGCAAACAGCGGAAACGCAATACGCCCAATCGAAGAGCCTGCCCAACCTAAATCCCAATCCCCCGGCAGCACGTAGCGGGTCAGGTGGTCCACGGTCATGGTAAACAGCGCTAGCCACTGCCCCCATGCGGTCCAGTGGGAAGAGGGGCGAAACACTTCTGCGGTGCTTGCCTGTGGCGTTGCGTGAGCCGCCGTCGATTCATCCATGCTACCTCCTTGTATGTGGTTCAGTGATAGTAAAGACCCGGTTTGGCTAAGCAAGTTCGCTGGGAGGATGGGGGATTAGCCTGCGCTGAAAATCGGTTTACCCAGCGCCCAGACATGGTCAATGGCCCAGCGTTCTTCGCTTAGCACGATAAAATCCGCATCCGAACCGGGCGCGAGGCGGCCTTTTTGTGGCAGCTTCAAGGCATTGGCGGCGGTGGTGGATGCACAGTGCAGCGCGTGCTCCATGCTGATCTGGTGGTCGTTGACGCACTCGCCCAGCACTGCGAACAGGCTGCTGAGTTTACCGGGTTTTAGGCCAATAAACCGACGTTGATCATCAAATTCCGGCAGCGAGGCGTTGGCATCGGAGGAGAGGCTGAGCTGGCTGGGCTCAATCCGCGCTTTCAGCGCCCGCGCCACTGCTTCAGAGGCGGGTACTTCGCCACCAGCCAGCAGCTCCGGCGTGGTGCTGGTGGTGAAGTCGATGCGCCCACCTTCACGGGCAAAGCGCAGGCCATCTTCAAATAGCGCGCCGGTGCGGTTGATATGAGTGGGGTAGAACTGGGCCAGCGGGATGGCGCTGTTCTTGGCGACCTGGCGCAGCGGCTCCAGGTGGGAGTCGGCGTCGCCGGTGTGAATGAAAACAATGCCCGATTTGCCTGCCAGTAGTCCAGCGGTGCGGGCGTCGGAGGCCAGCCGAGTTAGCTCTTGAGTAGTGGGCTGGGAGCCGCGATGGTCGCTAATTGCCACTTCGCCCACGCCGATGAATTCAGGAATGTAGAGAATGTCGCTGGCCACCGAGCCGGTCAGCGTCACCGGCGGCAACTGATAAGAGCCTGTGTAGGCATAGGTGCTTAGCCCGCCTGCGGCTAGCTCCCGCGCTTTGCCAATCAGGTTGGCGGGGGTGCGGGTGAGGGCATCAGTGCCCAGCGCGCCAATCAGCGTGGTCACACCCGAAGCGCAGGCGTCTTCCAGGCTGAGTTCGGCGGTGCGGTTGCCAAAGCCGCCTTCACCGCCGCCGCCAATGTAGTGCACCAACGGGTCGACCAGGCCGGGAATCACGCGTCGGCCTTCCAGGTCTACGGTGTGTTTGATAAGCGTACCCAATTGGTACGTCTCGCTGGCATCCAGCACCGCCGCCATGCGCTGGTCGGCAATCAGCAGGTGGCACAACCCGCGAGGTTCAGGGGCAAAGAGCTGGGCGTTTTTTACAAGTGTCAGCATGAGTTTCCCAGGAGAGTAATGGGCAAACGATAAGCGCCGACCTGGGGTCGGCGCTGGTGTTGGTATCGTTACGCTATTTAAACAGATCGCTTATAAGCGTACATCGTAGTTGAAGTAACGGTTCATGATTTCATCATAAGTGCCGTTCTCTTTGAGCGCACGCAGAGCCTCGTTAAAGCGCTCGGCGAGCGCTTCATCGCGGGGGCGAAATGCCATGCCCACGCCTTGACCAAAGATCTCTTCGGGCTGCTTGATGAAGTCGCTGATGCGTTGGAAATCGCTTTCCGGGGTGTCGATATCAATGGTGGCTTCGGCGATGGGGTAGTCCATGAAGGTGAGGTCCAGACGGCCTCCCATTAGGTCGGTGACCACATCGTCCGCGCCCGTGTAGCGACGGATCTCCAACACGTCGCCATAAAGCTGAGTGACGTAGTTGTCCTGCAACGTCGCCCGCTGCACGCCGACGGTCAAGCCTTCCAGGCTGGCACGGTCTTCGATATTGATCTCTTTATCGCGGGTGGTGATCCAGGCGCTGGGGGTGGTGTAGTAGGCCTCGGAGAACAGTACGCGCTGGGCGCGCTCGTCGGTGATCGCCATGGAAGACATGATGGCGTCGTAGTTGCGTGCCAATAGGCCTGGAATGATGCCGTCCCAGTCTTGCTCAACCCAGGTGCAGCTGACTTCTAAGTAGTCGCAGGCGGCGTTGCCTAGCTCGATTTCAAAACCGGTGAGCGTGCCGTCGGCCTCGCGGTACATAAACGGCTCGTAGGGAACATCGACCCCCAGACGGACCTCGTCGTAGTCCCGTGCCAGTGCGGCAGTGGATACCAATGAGAGTGAAACACCTGCCGCAAGAATAGCGGCCACGGACAGCGTTGCATAACGCATAGTCAGTCTCCTGAAGCGATTATTAGTAGGTATGTGGGTGTTGCGTAATGCCAAGCGCCTGAAAGGGCGGCTACAGCATGGGGTGCGCTAAGCGCAGGAGTGCCGTGCGACTTTCACGCATGGCAACGTTCACGCGCAGGGGCGTGAGTTGGCATGGGCATGCCAAAAGGAGGGTAGGGCTATTCGTCGAACCATTCGCTCAGATAGAAACGGGCAATAGTGCCTCGGGTACCTGGGCAGAGCGCATGAAGCGCGGGAGGTAAGATGCGGAGTGAGGGCATGATGGCGTCTCGCTTGCGTGCCTCCCCAGGTGGGGAGGCACACGTAAGCAGCTAGCGCTTACTCTTCGCCGAAGTAACGGGCGTAGATTTCATCGTAAGTGCCGTCTTCCTGAAGCTCAGCAAGGGCTTCATTGAACTGTTCGGCCAGTGCTTCGTCACGCTGACGGAAGGCGATACCGAAACCGTCGCCGAAGTACTCTTTAGGTTCGCTGATGCGCTCGCCTACAACCACGTACTCAGCTTCTTCGCTCTCTAGCAGCGTGGACTGGCCGATCGGGAAGTCGAGGAAGACGATATCCAGGCGCTGTGCTTCCATATCCAGCACCATGTCGTCGGCGGTGGAGTAGCGGCTGATGTCAGCGACGCTGCTGAAGTTATCGGTGACGTAGTTATCCTGCAGGGTGCCACGCTGAACGCCGATGGTTTTGCCCGCCAGGGTCTCTTCATTGGCTTCGCTGATACCTAGGCTGCTGGGTGCGAACCAGGCAGACGGCATGGTGATGTAGGGGTCAGAAAACAGCACCTGCTGGCGGCGTTCGTCGTTGATGGTCATAGAGGACATGATCGCATCGTAGTTGCGTGACATCAGGCCAGGAATAATACCGTCCCACTCCTGCTCAACCCACTCACAGGTAACACCAATGCGCTCGCACAGGGCGTTGCCCAGGTCGATATCGAAACCGGTCAGCTCACCTTCAGCGGTGCGGTACTCCATCGGCTCGTAAGGAACGTCGACGCCAATACGCACGTTGTCATAATCACGTGCTTGCGCAGAAGATGCCGCCGCAACAGCTAAGCCCAGCAGAGAAACAGTCAACAGTTTTTTCATTTTATACTCCCAATGAGACAGGTTCACCGAAGGTGATCCCCTTTAACCTACCCTAGGTTGAGGTTGGCGAAAAGGGGGGACCTGCATATAAACCAACGTTTGTTTTACGCTGGCGCATGTTGGATTTGTTAGGACTAGCTATTCAGTGGCCGCAGGTGGGCCAGCAGCTTTTTCTCCAGGAAACGGAAGAAGTACAAAATCGCGAAGGTTAAGCAGAGGTAGATCGCCGCGACAAATAGAAAAGCATCGAAGGGCGCATAAAAACGGGCGTACACAAAGCGCGCCGCGCCGGTCAGGTCCATCAGCGTCACCACACTGGCAATGGCGCTGGCGTGTAGCATGAAGATCACTTCATTGCCGTAAGCGGGCAGCGCACGACGGAAAGCGCTGGGTAGAATGATCCGCCGCATCATTAGGCTTTGCGACATGCCGTAGGCTCGCGCGGCCTCAATCTCGCCTTTAGACGTGGCTTTGATCGCCCCACGGAAGATCTCGGTGGTGTAGGCCGCCGTATTGAGCGTAAAGGCGATTAGTGCGGGGTAGAACGCCTCTTTCAACACGGGCCACAGGAAGGTTTCCTGAATGCCGTCGATGAACACCACGCCGTAGTAGATGATGTAGAGCTGGATCAGCAGCGGCGTGCCGCGAAACACATAGGTATAGAGATAAACCGGTAGACTGATCCACTTGTGTTTGGAACTGCGCAGAATGGCCAGCGGCACGGCGATAATTAGTCCGGCCACCAGCGAGAGAAATACCAATTGTGTGGTGGTGACCAAACCTTCCCAATAGTAGCCCAGGGTGGTGGGCGTAAAGATCAGGTTGTCTGCCAGCAGATCGTTGAACCATGCAGAGATATCTAGCATGTCACTGCCCCCCAAAGCCGATGTCGTAACGTTTTTGTAGCCGTGCAAAAATCCACTCGGATACGCTGGCAATCAACAGGTAGGCCACCGCAACGGGGATTAAAAACACAAAGGGCTCATGGGTGGCGCGTGAAGCTTCGGCGGCAACTCGCACCATATCGGTCAAACCAATCACTGAAACCAGCGCGGTGGTTTTGAGCAGCACCATCCAGTTATTGGAAAGGCCGGGCAGGGCGTGGCGCATCATTTGGGGAAAGCGTATGCGCCGAAAGACCAGCGCGCTGCTCATCCCGTACGCCCGGCCAGCTTCAATCTGGCCGTTATCCACTGCCATAAACGCGCCGCGAAAGGTTTCGCCCATATAGGCACCAAAGATAAAACCAATGGTGAGCACGCCTGCAGCAAAGGCGTTGAAATTAATATAAATATCAATTTCATAGTTGTAGTACAGCATGTCACTGATGGCATTGACGCCGATCTGGCCGCCGAAGAATAGCAGCATCATCAGCACTAAATCTGGCACTCCACGAATCACCGTGGTGTAAACAGTTGCGGTGCGGCGTAAAAACCAGTTACGCGACATCTTGGCGCTAGCAGTGAGTAGGCCAAGAATAATCGCCAGTATCAGCGATAGAACGGCCAATTGAACGGTAACGCCCGCCCCTTCGATCAGGCGGGGGCCGTAACCTTGCAAATCGAGCATGGTGTGGGTGCCTCGCGGATCAGTATTTGGGAGCCAGGAACTGCTTCAGGCGCGGTGACTGTGGGTTACCGAGTACATCGTCGGGAGCCCCTTGTTCCTCTACCAAACCTTGATGCAGGTAAATTACCTTGCTGGAAACGTCGCGGGCAAAGCTCATTTCGTGGGTGACCACGACCATGGTGCGTCCCTCATCGGCCAGGTCACGCATGACCTTCAGCACGTCGCCCACCAGCTCCGGGTCGAGCGCTGAGGTCGGCTCGTCAAACAGCATCACTTCAGGGTTCATGGCCAGCGCCCGGGCAATCGCGCCGCGCTGCTGCTGGCCGCCGGACATTTGTGCCGGGTAGGCGTTGGCGCGAGCGCTAAGCCCTACGCGGTCCAGCAGTGCGTGGGCGTGCTCAATGGCCTCTTTTTTCGGCTTGCCGAGCACGTGAATCGGCGCTTCGATGATGTTTTCCAGCAGCGTCATGTGCGCCCATAGGTTGAAGCTCTGGAATACCATGGAGAGCTTGGCGCGCATTTGCACCACCTGTTTCCAGTCGGCGGGTTCGCGGCCGTGCTTGGTGGTTTTGAAACGGATTTGCTCGCCGTGAACGTACAGCTCGCCATCGTCGGGCTGTTCCAGCAGGTTCATGCAGCGCAAGAACGTGCTTTTACCTGACCCGGAGGCACCAATGAGGGTGATGACGTCACCTTTTTGGGCTTCCAGAGAGAGGCCTTTGAGGACTTCTGTATCGCCAAAGCGCTTTTTAATATTGCGCACTTCAAGGGGAGTAGGCGTAGCGGCCATAACTTAGGCTCCAGTACAGGGTTGCCGCAGCAGCAACAGATGAATAATCGTGCTTTAGGTGCGGCTGGCGCGAAAAAAGGGGCGATTCTATCAGGACTGTGCCACATGCGCGTACTTTATCAGGGCGACATTGGTCTTGGTACGTTGCCGTGTGTCCTGATGGCCCCTTTACGTTGTTGTTATAAAAGCGTCTTTATGGATGCTAATCGGTGCCGCTCATGGGCGGCAGGTCACGCGATGGCGTGACTGGGTACCACTAGCAGAGCTGCTCGTGCCCCGATTTCGACTTGGGCATTGGGAAATACCACGTGCAGCGGCGTCTCCTCCACCACGAAGTCTCCTGCTACCTCATCTTTAGCCAGGCAGGTGCCGGGTTCAAAGCGGCTAAAATTAGGCACATCGTCGGCAAAGCAGAGGCTAAAGTTCTCTGCCTGGCGCATGAGCTCGTGCTTCACTCGGAAAAATACCATCGACTCGACTGGCTGTTGGGGCGGCTCGTAGCCGGCGCCTAGCTTATTAAGCAGAGTTAACATTGGCGCCAGCGCTGCCATGTCATTCTCGCCAAACGGCGCGACGCGGCCAAGCTCGAAGGTAAACGCCTGTGCGTGGTGATAGTGTTTGCTGTAGTGGGAGAAGGTCCAACTATGCTGATGTTGATGCAGCACCGCCTGCATATCGGCAGCGGCCAACCACTGCCACTGCTCAGCGTCTGTGGCAGTTTCTGCATAGGGCTCTACCACAAAGCGGGTATATAAGCTGCCACGGATCGCGGTATGCAGGTCGTAATGTAGCTTAGGCAGCGCATGATGACGATTGAAAAACATATCGACCGCTTCCATTAGCTCTCGCGCTCGGTCCGGTTCGCTGCCCTTTGCGTCCAGCTCGCGCTTGAATAGCCGGTTAAGATTGGTGGTGATAAAGCGCTTCTGCTCTTTTAAGGCGGGAATGTTGCCTAAAATCACTAATACCGGCGCACCTAATTGCAGCGAGCTGGCTTCTAGAGCGCTGAGCCAGTCGCCAAGGAGTTCCACTGGAGCGGTTTCGTTACCGTGGATAGCGGCAGAGAAAACGCAAGCATGGGCGCCAGGGCGAAGAATGTTGGGCGTTAGTTCCAGAACACCTGGCCCATGAAGATGGTAAGTGCCGCTGGGAAAGCGGCCGATGCGCGGGGAAGGGCGTTCGCCGTCAAGCGTCCAGTCGAGCCATTGGCCTAGCATGAAAGTGTCCTTAAGCATGGGCATTCGCTTTTTGTTGCTCTACCTTTACCACGCTGGCCGTTGACCACAAGTGGGGGCGTCGTTCGCGTGAAAATGGTCGGTGGGAAGATGAAAGTTGTTGGTACAAAAAAACGCTTATGGCAGATCGCCACAAGCGTTTTCAGGCCCAGCGCTTTTAGAGCCAGCGTTGTTGGGCGTAACGCTGTGAACGGCCTTGATTAGTTTGATCGCTGGCGACGCATCTCTTCTTGGTACTCTTTGGCTAGCGATGACTTTTGATTCTCTTGAAGGCCTCGGCCTGCCAGTTGAAACACCTCATGCTCCTCTTCATCCAGGTGGTGCGTCACCAAATGCTGCAGCTGTTTGGCATGGGTGAGCCAGTGGCTGGCGCTATAGTCGGTGTCGTCCAGCAGTTCGATCAGCTCATCAATTTCATGGTGCTCTGCCACGCTGTGGCGCGCTTTTTCCTGAGTGAGGTCGATATCCATCATGGGAATGTACAGCGCACGCTCTTCGGCGTTGGCGTGGTACTTCAGCTCGGCACGCACCTGCTGGTACAGGGTGTCGCGCTCTTCACTGTCACCATGGGTTTCTACCAAGCGTGCCAGCAGGTCTCGCTGAATATCGTGGTCTTTGCGCAGTGCTTCGAAAATCGTCATGCCGGACTCCTTGGCGTTATACGTGAATGAAACTTGTCGTAAAAACGATACAAGAAAATTAGTGCCGAAGTGGCAAAAGTGCAAGGTCGGCACATCGATGAAATCGAAGCGCGGCGTCGAAAACATTCGCTTTTATCTACGCTTAACTGCGCTATGTTTTAGTGAGTTTTCACTGCCCGCTGTGGGCAACCTGTCTGATGCTTGAATGCATGTGCAAAGGAGTGAGTAATGACGAAGGTACTGGTACTTTATTATTCCATGTATGGACATATCGATACCTTAGCAGCCGCTGTGGCGGAGGGTGCAAAGGGAGTTGATGGCGTAGAGGTGACGGTAAAACGCGTGCCCGAAACTATGCCAGACGAGGCGTTTAAAAACGCGGGCGGCAAGCAGGATTTCACCACGCCGGAAGCCACGCCCCAAGAGCTGGCGGATTACGATGCCATCATCTTCGGCACGCCCACTCGCTTTGGCAACATGGCCGGTCAGATGCGTACTTTCCTCGACCAAACCGGTGGCTTATGGGCCAACGGCGCGCTGCGTGGCAAGGTGGCGAGCGTATTTACATCAACCGGTACCGGTGGTGGTGATGAGATGACCATTACGTCTACCTGGACCACGCTGGCCCACCACGGCATGGTCATCGTGCCGATTGGCTACGGCATTGAAGAGCAGTTTGATATTTCGAAAGTAAGCGGTGGCACGCCCTACGGTGCCGCGACGCTGGCCGGTGGCGATGGCTCCCGCCAGCCTGATGACCGCGAGCTGAAAATTGCCCGCTTCCAGGGTAAACACGTGGCTGAAATTGCCGCTAAGCTGGCGAGTTAATCGTTAGCTGCAAATTCTGGCTGAAAAAGAACAACGCCTCGCTGTTAATGCAGCGAGGCGTTGCTCGTTATGGGGCGTTGTTTTATAGGGAGATTAGCCGCCAATCCGCTCGGCAATGGCTTTGCCCAAGCTTTCCGTGGTGCCCTTGCCGCCTACATCGCGGGTAAGCACTTGGCTATCGCCTTCGCTCAGCACCGCTTCAATGGCATCGACCATGGCATCGCCCGCTTCTTTATAGCCTAGGTGCTCCAGCATCATCGCCCCAGACCAGATTTGGCCGATGGGGTTGGCGATGCCTTTACCGGCGATATCTGGCGCGCTGCCGTGTACTGGCTCGAATAGGCTGGGGAACTTGCCTTCCGGGTTGATGTTGGCGGAGGGCGCAATGCCGATGGTGCCGGTGCAGGCCGGGCCTAAGTCGGAAAGAATATCGCCAAACAGGTTGCTGCCCACCACCACGTCGAACCAGTCCGGGTGCAGCACAAAGTTGGCGGTCAAAATATCAATGTGGAACTTATCCACGGCGATCTCTGGGTACTGCTTGGCCATTTCGGCCACGCGTTCATCCCAGTAGGGCATGGTGATGGAGATACCGTTGGACTTCGTGGCCGAGGTAAGCTTTTTACGCGGGCGGGTTTGCGCTAAATCGAAGGCGTACTTCAGCACGCGGTCCACGCCGGTACGGCTCATCACCGTTTCCTGAATGACGATTTCACGCTCGGTGCCTTCATACATTTTGCCACCGACGCTGGAGTACTCGCCCTCGGTGTTCTCACGCACTACGTAAAAGTCGATATCGCCGGGCTTGCGTCCCGCCAGCGGGCTTTTAATGCCAGGCATTAACCGGCAGGGGCGCAGGTTGATGTACTGGTCGAATTGACGACGGAATTGCAGCAGCGAACCCCATAGCGAAATATGGTCCGGCACTTTTTCTGGCCAGCCCACGGCTCCGTAAAACAGCGCATCAAAGCCTTTGAGCTGCTCAAACCAGTCGTCGGGCAGCATTTTGCCGTGTTCCAGGTAGTAGTCGCAGCTACCAAACTCAAACGTGGTGAATTCCAGGTCGATATTGAAGCGCTTGGCGGTGGCTTCTAGTGCGCGGATGCCTTCGGGCATCACTTCGGTACCGATACCGTCGCCAGCGATGACTGCAATACGATGGGCCATGGGGGCTCCTTGTTTTATTAGACGTCACAAAAATAGCAGGGCGTGTTTTCGTGGTATGAGTGTAGCGCCTGTTGGCGACGAGATAATCAGGCTACTATGCAAGCTATTGTTGCCTTAAAGTGAAGAATACCATGATGCTGGATGACCTCGCCTTTTTTCAGCAGTTGGCTCGGGCAGGGAGCTTAACCGCCACCGCCCGAGAGCTGGGGCTGTCACTTTCGGCCGTCAGCAAGCGCTTAAAGCAGCTAGAAGCCCGGCTTGGCGTGACGCTGGCGGCGCGTACCACTCGCCGCTTGACGCTGACCGCTGAGGGGGAGCGCTATCTCACTCAAGGTGGGCTGATTTTAGAAGAGCTGCAAACGCTGGAGAGCGCACTCAGCGATACCGCGAGCCAAGGGCTTACTGGACGGCTGCGGGTTAACGCGACCTTTGGCTTTGGCAGGCGGCATATTGCGCCTCTGCTCTCACGCTTTTGCGCAGAGCACCCGGCGGTGGAGAGCTGGCTGGAGTTGACTAACTTTCCGCTCAATTTAAGCGATCACGGTTTTGACGTGGGGATTCGCATTGGCGAGCCGCCGGATTCGCGCCTAGTCGCCAAGCGTATTCTGCCCAACCGGCGAGTGCTGTGCGCCTCGCCAAGCTATATGGCGAAAATGCCCGCGCTGAACGTGCCGAGCGATCTTGCCCAACACAGCTGCCTGGTAATTCGTGAAAACGATAGCGACTTCCCACTATGGCGCTTTGAGCATCGCCACTCGACGCAGCGCCAGGCGGTGAAAGTTAGCGGGCAACTGGCCAGCAACGACGGCGAGGTGATTACCCGCTTAGCGCTGGATGGCCACGGCGTGATGCTGCGCTCCTGGTGGGATGTGAACGAGCACTTGGCTAGCGGCGCGCTGCACACGCTGCTGCCCGATTGGCAGGGCGTGCGCGCTGACTTTTACGCGGTGTTTGAGCACCGCCGCCATATACCGACGCGCATTAGCGCCTTCATTGATTTTTTACAGCGGGAAATGGCGGGCAGGGTGCCCGCCTTGCCCAATGGCTGACAGGCGGGGTGCGCTAGCGGCCTGGGCAGGTTTGGTCCTGCACCACGTCAATCAGCTCATCGGTGGGGAAGTCCAGCTCGGCGGCGCGCTGGCGCAGGCGCTGCTCCACGTCGCCTTCAAGGGTTGGCGTGCGGGCCAGAATCCATAGGTAGTCGCGGTTGGGGCCTGCCACCAATGCCCACTGGTAGTCGTCATCTAGCTCAAGCACGTTATAGCCGCCGTAAAACGGGCCAAAAAAGCTAACCTTGAGACGCCCAACGCTCTCATCATCAATAAAGTAGGCGCGCCCCTCAGCTTCATCCCAGGCTTGCTCTTCCAGGTTGTAGCCTCGGTTGATCACCTTGACGCCGCCATCGTCGCGCAGGCTGTAGGTAGCCGTGACGCAGTCCAACCCCTCTTCAAAGGAGTGATCCAAGCGGGCAATTTCGTACCACTCGCCCAAATAGCGCTCTAGCTCAAAACCAGTGACAGGTTCGGTGCCATCGGGAATACCGGTGCAGCCGATCAGCAGTGTGCCGGTAGCGGCAACCGCTGCCAGCGTGGCCATGCTCCTTGGCCGCCATGCGGATTTCATCATCTCGCTCCTTGGTGAACACTTGAACAATAAACGTTAAATCTATCAGTGTGGGGCACTGCGTGCCATGGTTCCCTGTTGGGTGCTACACGGCAAGCAGAGGAAATAGGCTATGGTATGTCTGTTACCGTATCCTCTTACAATGCTGATAACAAAGGAGTGACTATGTGGCATCAACAAGAGATTCACTTACCGGAAATGCCCAGGGGCTTTCACCTCATTACCGACGAGATCGCCAGAGCGCTGCCCTGCTTGGCGGATTGCCATCAGGGGCTGCTGCACTTGCAGCTCATGCACACTTCTGCCTCGTTAACGCTTAATGAGAATACCGACCCAGACGTTCGCCACGACATGGATGCTTTTATTCGCCGTTTGGTGCCGGAAGGGCTGAACTATTTTCGCCATACTTTGGAAGGCCCCGACGATATGCCAGGGCACGTTGCTTCTAGCCTGCTGGGAACTCAGCTTAGCCTAGCGGTGCGCGATGGCCGCTTAGCCCTTGGCACCTGGCAAGGGGTATGGTTAGGTGAGCATCGCGAGCATGGCGGTTCACGTCGCCTGCTGGCCACGCTGAATGGCTGTGCTGAATCTTAGCAATCGCCTTTTTCTGATGTCTTTTTGAAGTAAGTGCCCCACCATGCCCCAACGTTTTTTTCGCCTCTCCCGACAACGCTGGTTGAGGCTGTTTTTTGCTCTCAACCTTACGCTGGTGGCTGGGTTAATTGCTCATCAGGTATGGCTCTATGTCGCTGAGCCTGAGTTTGAGTCACTGCACACGGTGGAGGTTGCGGATATACGCGAGCGGCTAGAGGGGCGTGACGCCTATCGGTTTGCGGTGGTAGGCAATATCAATAACTCGGTGAACGTGTTTCAAGACGAGATTATTCCGCTGCTAAACCAAGGTGATATCGACTTTATGGTATCGGCAGGCAACGCGGTGAGCGGAGGCCAGCAGGAGAGCTATCAGGCGATCTACCATAGCCTGGAGCTGCTCAACATGCCGTACCTGCTGACCTACGGTGAAAAAGAAGATAGTGACTTCGGCAGCTACCTGTTTTACGACTACTTTGGCCCGCACTTTTACTCGTTTGTGGCGGGCAATAGCCACTTTATCTTTCTGGATGGCACCGGTAAATCATCGACCTCTTGGCAGCTAGATTGGCTGGAGCGTGAGCTGGCCGCTTCGGAAGCGCCGCACCGCTTTGTGTTCGTAGGACTGCCGCTGCATAACGTGATTCAGGACGCCCCGCTGTTTGAAGAGGATAACTACCTCAACGACCCAAAGCTTGGCGAAGGCATTATGCGCCTAGCCGAGCGCTACCGGGTTGATACGGTGTTTTCAGCGAATCTCTCACTGTACTCTCAGCAAAGCGTTAACGGGGTGAATTACGTCACTACCGGCGGTGCCGGCGGTATTTTGATGGATGCCGACGAAAGCTTTCACCACTACGTGGTGGTTGAGGTGGCAGGCGGAAGCGTAGGCATCACGCCTGTGCGATTGAACGTGGACCGCCCCGGCTGGTGGCGCATGTTAAGTAGTATCGCCTCAACGATCTACGCCTTTTTCTACGTCAGCTACCCGCGGTTTTTGCTGATTGTCGGGCTGTTAACCCTGCTCGCCATGCGCCTATACCGACTGATTTTTGAAGAGCGCCACTACTATCCCGACTTCGATATCGACCCAACACCCTATCTGGAAAAAAGCCTACGGGTGGCGATGGTATCGAATAACTATTTTCCCTTTGTCTCTGGAGTGTCGGTTTCTGTGGAGCGGTTGCGTCAGGGGCTGGGCGACCTTAACCACCGTATTCAGCTGCTGGTGCCTCGCTACCGGGAGCCGTGGCAGGATGATGACACCATTCTACGGGTTCCTACGCTAATGGCGTTTGGTGAGAAACGTGAGTTTCGCTTAACGAATCCGTTTAGCGCGCGTTTTCGCCGCTGCCTGCGTGAGTTCAAACCCGACGTGATCCACGTTCATCACCCGTTCTGGCTGGGGTCAATGGGGCTATGGATGGGGCGCAGGCTTAAGGTGCCGGTCATCTATACCTACCACACCCGGTTGGAGCACTACGCTCATTTTGTGCCGCTACCGGGTGCGCTGTTTCGAAATCTGATTTCTCACTATCTGATCAAACACTTTTCTAATCGCTGCCAAGGGGTGATTGTGCCGACCTACTCGGCAGAGGAGTACCTGCGTATGATCGGTGTAAAAACCCCCTCGCTGGTACAGCCCACTGGGATTGATACGGCGCGCTTTGCCTATGCCAATGAGGAAGCGCTTACGTCGTTACGCGAGCAGTTGGCTATCGACGCCGCAGACACAGTGCTGGTGAGCGTATCCCGCATCAGCAAAGAGAAGAACATTGGCTTTATGTTGGAAGCGCTGGCGGAGCTAAAGCGCCAGGAGCAAACATCGCTGCGCCTGTTGCTGGTAGGCGATGGGCCGGACCGGCAGGCGATTCAGCAGCAGATTGAAACGTTGGGCTTGGAAGCGCAGGTGACGTTAGTAGGCGCCGTGCCACCAGAGGAGATGGCGCTCTACTATCACTTGGGGGATATGTTTGTGTTTGCTTCCACTTCGGAAACCCAGGGCATGGTGATTTTAGAGGCCATGGCCGCTGGGCTGCCGGTGGTCGCTGTTCGCTCCAGTGGAATTGATGATGTCGTACGAGACGGCTACAACGGTTTTAAAACGCCGCAGAACCGCCAGAAGTGGGGGCAGCGTGTGGTGGAACTGGCAGAGGATGAGGCACTACGCGATACTCTAGGCAGCCAAGCAAAAACCTTCTCCGCTGACTACGATATTGCCAAGTTTGCCGGTGCCGTAGCGCATTTTTATGCGGAGGTGCTGGCCAAGTATTACTCTAATCAGGACTACTCTAGTAAAACTCAAACAAGCGTGGAGCAAACGAACTAGCGCCGATATTAGGCGTGATCGCGCTTGCCCTTGGCGGCGGTACGCGCGGTGGCCACGCGTTTGAGCAGCCAAAGCAGGCCCACGCCCGCCAATAAGCCTGCTACCGCGAGTGCCAGTTCTTGCCTTGATGCGGCAGTAAACAGCGCACCCAACTGGCTGCCTAGCAGGATGACCGCTGCCAGCCCTGGCACAATGCCCAGGGTCGAGCCAATCATGTAGTCGCGGAAATTAAGGTGAAACGCCCCGGCCAGCATATTGGTGAGCGTGAAGGGAGCCAGCGGCAGCAGGTTAATGACCGTCATGGTACGGATGCCGCGTTTGGAAAGGTAGCCGGAAAGCCCGCGCAAGTGGCGGCCTCCGTAGCGCATCAGCGCGTCTCGTCCCAGCCAGTGGCCCACCCAGTAAGAAACCACCGAGGAACCCAGCGTACCCAAGGTGGCGTAGGCTAAGCCCCACACCGGCCCAAATAGCAGGCCAGTCAGCACCACTAACAGGCTAAGTGGGAACATCACTAACAGCGAGCTGATATAAACAGCAATAACCGCTGCGAACATCCAGGGTGCTTGCTGCCACTGGCTAATGGTGGTGGTGAGTTCTTTAAGATGCGCCTGGGTCAGCAGCCCTTGCTGCTGCAGGTAGCGCCACATCACACCTAGTATCACCAGCGCGATCAGTAAGCCTAGCCCTTTTAGCAACGTCCGTGACATTCCATCCCCACCGCCTGTTTGGCAAAAGAGCAATAGCATACGCCACTGCGGCGGTGGGGTGAACGAACGGGTTACTGTAGGCGCGCTTCAATGACAGGCCAGGCAGCGTCACCCTCGGTGGTCGTCACATCGGCCAGCATGGCTTCCACGCGCTCGGGGTGGTCGTTGATCCACTGCTGGGCCACCTCGGCAAGGTCACGCTCCTCTTGGCCAAAGGCTTGGATCATCCAGCTCTGCTCGTCGGCGGTAAAGCTAAACTGTTCAAAGAAGGTGACCAGCGCCGGGTGGGCATCGGCGTAGTCGCTGCGCAGTAGGGTGCGTACGTCGCTTTCGCCGTTGTTCTCACCGAACAGGTTTTCCGGGTCTTCCAGGTAGCGCATGGGCAGCTCGAGGTTCATCCAGTGGGGCGTCCAACCGACCCACACAATGGCCTCTTCTCTGGAAATCGCATCTTGAGCGGCGGAGAGCATGCCCACTTCGCTGGTATCCACTAAGCTCCAGTCGCCCAGTCCCCAAGTGTCGTTATCAATCGCGTTATGGAGAATCTCACTCGCCGCCGACCCTGCGCCAAAGCCATGAATTTGGCCGTTGAACTCATCACGGTGTTCATCTAAATCCGCGAAGCTTTGAATGCCGCGCTCATGCAGGTACGCCGGTACGGCCAGCGTCATCTGAGCGCCATCGACGTTGTTGGCGACATCGGTGAGCACGCCAGAGGCTTTACGCGGTTCGAACATCTCTTTTTGTGCGGGTAGCCAGGCGCCTAAAAAGGCGTCGACGTCGCCACTCTCCATGCCTTGGTAGATCACCTGCAGGCCGATTTCGTGGGTTTGAGTGTCGTAGCCCAACGGGTTAAGGAGCTGCTCGGCAATTTCGGTTTTTACCGTAATACCGGGCCAAGCCGGGACGCCGAAATCTAGCGTGGCGTCATCGGCAAGGGCGGCTTGGGTGGTAACGCCTGCCAAGCTTAGGGCAATAGTAGAAACGAGTGGACGGGTTAAACGCGTCATGGAAGGGGATCTCCTTGCTTAGGTTATTGTGATTACGCGGTGGTACGAGCGAGAACACGCAGGCGCGAAGCCAGCATATCGCGGTCTAGATAGGTGCCCTGAAGATGGCGAGCACCGCTATTGGGATCGAACTCCCGGCGGCCGTGAAGCACGCGACGATTATCGAACGCCACCATCTGGCCCGGTTTTAAGGTGAACTCCAACTGATGGGCGTCGCTGTGGAAGAGTTGCCACAGCACTTTATAAGCGCGATACCAGGCCGCCATTTTTTCAGCGGGCAGGTGGAGGGTGTCGCGTATCCAGTTATTAAGGCGTATCTCCACTAGCTCGCCTTGGCTATCTAGGGTGATCACTGGGGCTTTGATGGCGATATCGTGGGTGTCGTCCTGAAAGCGAAAATCGATGGGCGTTTCGCTGAGAATAACGAGCGCTTCCGGGTCCTGTTCGCGCAGGGCATTGATCACTCGGGCACCATCAGCAAACAGCGACTCGCCACCGCTGGCGTCGTTTTGCAGGCAGTAGAGCAGTTGAATATCCGGCGGCTGCTGCCAGTTGGGCAAGTCGATATGCAGCGGTAGCCCGACGGCGGTATAGGCCGCGTTGTTGGGGTTGGGCTTGGAGCGAACATTAAAGCGCCCGCCAAAGTTGGTAGCGCGCTGCGGGCCAATGCGCTCGGCAAGGCGGCTGACTTCCTCTTCCACCAGCGGTGCGTCGGTGACCAGTGCCAAGCCGTCGCGTAGCATGGCGGTCAGCCAGGTTTTCTCGCCTTCTGGGGTCAGAAAGTCGGCGTGGCGAACGCCTTCGGGGAAGAAGTCGTCTCGCCACGGCTGCGGGGCGGGCAGAGCAGAAAAGCGCGTCGCCTCAGGGCGGCGCTGGTAAAGCCAGCCGCTATGAAAGGCGCTCACATGACCATCCTGCCACTGTAAATAGAGGTGGCCATCTGCCAGGGTAACGCTGGGTGCCTGTTCGATATCGTCTAACGGTAGGTAGAGGCGCTCGCGGGTTTGCGGATGGCGACATTGGGCGCAGGCGCAGTGGTCGCGCAGCCATAGCAGTGGCAGCGTTGTGCGAGTGCTGTCTTCCCAGGTCAGCGCAAGGCTGCTATCGGTGAGCGTGGCATCGCTGAGTGCCGGGCCGTGTTCATAAGGCGTGAGTTCACTCATTTGAGGGGCTGAACGCTTTTCCGTCGCTGCTAGTGCGCTGGTCATAAAGGCCTCGCTGTAGGTTGATGACATGTTGTTGAATGTTTCTATTAGGATGCGGAGTCCTCTGTGCAGTGACAAACGATTAATCTGGCCCCAAAGACCATGTTTAATTTATAGGTAGCTTTTTCATGAGCCAATTACCCCCACTGTTATGGCTACAGGCCTTTGAATCGGCCGCCCGGACGTTGAGCTTTACCGCGGCGGGCCATGAGTTAGGTGTGACCCAAGCCGCCATCAGCCAGCGTATTCGGCTGCTGGAGGATCGCTTGGGCCAAAAACTGTTCGTTCGCCACGCGCGGAGCCTGACCCTGACGCCTGCCGGGCAGGCGTGGTTGCCCAGCATTCACGATGCGTTTTCACGGATTAGTGAAGGCACTTCCGAGGTGTTTGGTGTGACCAGCGAACAGCCGGTGACGCTACGGGCCACGCCGGTGATTCAGCAATCCTGGCTTGCGCCAAGGCTGGTGACGCTGCATCGGCAAAAGCCGCATATTCTGCTGCGCTTGGTGAGCGCTATTTGGCCTGACGACTTTGGCCCGGAAGGAGCAGATATTGAAATTCGCTATGGCCGCGGCGAGTGGGGAGGGGTAGAGATGCTGCCTCTGGGCGACGAGCAGCTGCTGCCAGTATGCTCACCGGCTCTGGCCCGTACCTTAACCACACCTGAGGATCTAGCAGGGCACACGCTGCTGCACGCGGTGGGCTTTGGCGTCGGTTGGCCCGGCTGGCTGCAGGCGGCGGGGATTGCCCATTTGGAGGCGGAGTGCCTGTCGCTGACCTGCGATAATCAGGTAATGACGTTGGCGCTCGCCAGCCAGAGCGGCGGGGTAGCGCTCACGCACCGTCGACTGTTGGAGCAGCGTGAGGATTTGGTGGCCCCCTTCGATATTGTTGTACCCAGCGACGAGCGCTTTTGGTTGGTGCGGCCCAGCAAGCGCCAAGTTAGCGATGAAGCCGCAGACGTGTGGGAATGGCTGGCGGGAGCACGCTAAGCGTTATTCGATTAGCTTTGGGTATCAATACAGTGTTTATGACTGTAAAGCATGAAATTTGCCCTTTTTCTTGCCATTTTGGTGCAACCGTGAAGAATGATGCGCCTTCTTTGTTTTAAAAAAGGCGTGTTTGGTATGGATTTTACTCTTCCTCCCCTGTTGACCGCGATGGTGGATCGCGGCAATGGGCTGTTATGGGGCAGCGTGCTGATTTACCTGCTCATCGGTGCTGGCCTCTATTTCACGGTCATGACCCGTGCTATTCAAATTCGTTATTTCGGACATATGTTCAAGCTGCTGCGCAGCTCCCGGCAGTCCAACGGCGGTATTTCCTCGTTCCAGGCGCTCTCTACCAGTCTCGCCGCGCGGGTGGGCACGGGTAACCTAGCGGGCGTTGCGGTGGCGATCTACTTCGGCGGCCCAGGCGCGATTTTCTGGATGTGGATGACCGCGATGGTGGGCATGGCGACCAGCTTTGTGGAGTCCACGCTGGCGCAGGCCTACAAAACCGATCATGGCGATAATACCTTTCGCGGTGGCCCGGCGCGCTACATCGAACGCGGCTTGGGGCTGCGCTGGCTGGCGGTACTGTTTTCGATCTGCCTGATTATTGCGTTTGGGCTGGCGTTTAACAGCGTACAGGCCAACTCTATCGCCCAGGCCATGGAACAGGCGTTCGCCATTCCCACCTGGGCCATGGGGTTAGTCTTGATGGCCATCGTCGCGCCGATTATTTTCGGTGGCCTGAAGTCGATTGCGAAAGTGGCTGAGTTAGTGGTGCCGCTGATGGCGCTGCTGTACCTGATCTTGGCGCTGGTCGTTGTGGCGTTGAATATTAGCGACCTGCCCGCTGCCATCATGACAATCGTGCAGAGCGCTTTTGGTATTGAGCAGGCGGCTGGCGGTGCGATGGGCTATGCCATTTCGCAAGCGATTATGAACGGTATTCAGCGCGGCTTGTTCTCTAACGAAGCGGGTATGGGTTCTGCGCCTAACGCGGCAGCGACTGCCAGCACCCGCCCGGATCACCCGGCAGCTCAGGGTTTTATTCAAATGCTGGGCGTTTTTCTGGATACCCTGGTGATCTGTACTGCGACGGCAGCAATCATCATTATGGCTGGGCCGGAGCTGCTGGCTGGTGAGAACAGCAACGGTATCCAGCTAACGCAGATGGCGCTCTCCAGCCACGTAGGAGACTGGGGCGGCATGTTTGTTGCCATCGCTATTTTGCTATTTGCCTTCACCTCGGTGATTGCTAACTACTCCTACGGCGAATCCAACATTGAGTATCTGGCAGGCCGCCGTGCGCCGGTGGCGGTGATGATTTACCGCTTTGCCGTGCTGGGCATGATCATGGTGGGTTCCGTAGCCAGCCTTGGCGCGATCTGGAATTTTGCGGATCTCTCCATGGGCATGATGGCGATCATTAACCTGGTGGCGATTCTGCTGCTATCGCCCATTGCCTTTGCGTTGTTCAAAGATTACGACACGCAGCTCAAGGCGGGTAAAGAACCGGTCTTCGACCCTAGCCAGTTCCCGAAACTGGCCAAAAAGGTCGACCCCAAGGCGTGGCCCAAGCAGAAGTAACAGGCACAAGTTAAACGCGCTAAATGCCCCGCTCGACGATGCCAAAGTGCAGCGTGGAGCGGGGCATTTTCGTGGCGCAGGATAATTCGATTTTGTCGAATGAAACTCGGAAAACGTTGCGCTTTTGCTTCGCCAAAAGCGCCGTAGAATAGCGCCTAACCTTCTCTCTGATTTTTAAGGAATTTTCATGACCACTCGTGCCCTGTTAGTGACCTCTTCTATCCTCGGCGATAACGGCCAGTCCAATGCGCTGGCGAGCCATTTTCAACAGCAGGCCGTTGCACGTGATGGCGTTGCTGTTACCCACCGCGATGTGGTTGCCAACGCGCTGCCGCACCTTGCTATTGAAGAGCTGGGCGCGTGGCAGACCCCGGCTGAAGAGCGCACCGCTGAGCAACAGGCATTGGCTGCTCACTCTGATGAGCTGCTGGCGGAGCTGCGCGCTAACGACGTGTTGGTACTGGCGGTACCAATGTACAACCTGGGCATTCCTTCCCAGCTGAAAGCGTGGTTTGACCGCGTGCTGCGCGCCGGTGAAACTTTCCGCTACACTGAAAACGGCCCGCAGGGGCTGATCGAAGGCAAACGAGCGATTATTCTGGCTGCTCGTGGCGGTCAATACGCGGGCACCGAGTTTGATAGCCAAACGCCGCACCTGAAAACCATGTTGGGCCTGATGGGCATTAGCGATGTGGAAGTGGTGTTTGCTGAAGGTTTGAACATGGGCGACGCTCACCGCGATGCCGCGATGAAAGAAGCCTTCCAAGCCATTGATCAGCTTGTCGAAGCGCTCTAAACCAACGCCATAAGCCAAACGAGGTTGTCATGCCACGCCCGGAACTGCTCGAACAGATTTACACTATTGTCGATCAAATTCCGGCGGGACGGGTGACGACCTACGGGCGCATTGCCAAAATGACCGAGGGAGCCACCGCGCGCATGGTGGGTTCGGCCATGCGCCACTTGCCCGATGGCCACCAGTTGCCTTGGCATCGTGTCATTGCGTCGACATTAAAGCTGGCTGACCACGGCGGCGCGGCGCGCCAGCACGAAAAGCTGCGTGCCGAGGGCGTAGCGTTCGACGCCAAAGGCCGCGTGCCGCGCCACCTTGTTTGGCCGGATGAGTAGCTTTGTGGTGAGTGGTGATTTGTAAGTGGTGAATGGAGAGGTGTGAATAGAAAGTTGTGAATGGCAAAACGCCGCCCGGTGGGCGGCGTTTTTTATGCGCAGTGATATCGGTCGACTGGCTTTTAGTCTTCCTGCTTACTGCCAGATTTCCACGACCAGTCGCGCCAGCGCAGATCGAACAGATCTTTACGGCGGTCTTTCAAGTTGGTGACCGAGCCTTCGGCACGCACTACGGTTAGGCGTGTCAGGTCCAAGTCGGAGAAGAAAATCATCTCCGTGTTGGGCGTGGTTTCAGCCAGCACCGCATCGTGGGGGAACGCGAAATCGGACGGCGTGAACACCGCTGATTGAGCGTACTGGATATCCAGGTTCTCAATGGAGGGCAGGTTGCCGACGCTGCCACAAATGACCACGTAGCACTCGTTCTCAATGGCGCGTGCCTGGGCACAGTGGCGTACTCGCAGGTAGCCGTTTTTGGTGTCGACCCAGAACGGTACGAAGAGAATATCCATGTCCTGGTCGGCCAGCAGGCGGCCCAGCTCCGGGAATTCCACGTCGTAACAGATCAAAATGCCCACGCGGCCTGCGTCGGTATCAAATACCTGCAGGTTGTCGCCGCCTTCAATCACCCAGTCGCGGCGCTCTTGCGGGGTGATGTGTAGCTTCAGCTGCTTTTCTACTTCACCATCCCGGTGGAATAGGTAGGCCACGTTGTAAAGACGGTCATCTTCACCCACCTCGATCATCGAACCGCCGATGATATTGATGTTGTAAGAGACTGCCATCCGCGACAGCTCGCTCTTGAAACGATCGGTAAAGCCCGCCAAAAAGCGAATGGCGGCCGTTTGGTCTTTCTGTGCTGCGCGGTCTTGCAGGCCCATCAGCGGCGTGGTGAACAGCTCCGGGAAAACGGCGAAGTCACTTTGGTAATCCGACAGCGCATCGACGAAGTACTCAATCTGCTGAAGCGCTGCTTCCACGGAGGCGAACTCGCGCATCTGCCACTGCACCGCACCCACGCGCACCTGCGTTGGGCGAGTGTCCAGTACGCTTTCAGCGGGTTCGAACAGGATGTTGTTCCATTCCAGCAGCGTGGCGTAGCCACGGGACTGCTCATCTTCCGGCAGGTACTTGCGCAGTAGGCGCTTGACCTGGAAATCATTCGCCAGTTGGAACGATAGAATCGGGTCGTAAATCTCTTTACGGGAGACTTTGTCGATGTACTGGGCCGGGGTTAGCTCGCTGGCGTGCTGGTGGTACTCGGGAATCCTCCCGCCCGCGAGAATGGCGCGCAAGTTAAGCGAGCGGCACAGCTCTTTGCGTGCTTCGTAAAGGCGGCGGCCCAGGCGGTAGCCACGGTAGTCCGGGTGGATCAGCACATCCAAGCCGTACATGGCATCGCCTTCCTGATCGTTCAGGATAATTTCACGATGGCCAATCAGGTCGTCGTACTTGTGCGGGTTGGAGAATTCGTCGTAATCCACCTGCACGGTGAGGGCGACGCCCACCAGTACGCCGTCGTCTTCAATGGCAATCTGGCCGTCGGGAAACTCCTGGATCAGCTTGTCGATGGTGTGCTTCGGCCAAGCACCACCAATGTCGTGATACACCGCGTCCATCAGCGATTTCAACTGGCCGTAGTCGTCGCTGGTGAGGTTACGCAGATTAAGGTGCAGTTCTTCTAGGGACATAGTTCAGGGGTTCCCAGTCGTCGAATGAAGTTGGCCTGAAGTTGGCCTATTGTATCACTGCTGTGCACTGCGCGTTTTATGAGGGGCGGCGGCACGTACCAACGGGCGTGTCAGCGTTTGCGCCATGATCACCCCGGCAAGAATCAACAGCCCGCCAATAAAGTGGAAACCCGATACTTGCTCGCCCAGTAGCGCCATAGCAATCAGCGCACTAAATAACGGCATGAGGTTGATGAAGATACTCGATTGGTTGGCACCAATTTGACGCACTGCCCGCATCCATAAAAACGTGGTGATCACCGAGGCGGGAATGCCCGCGTAGAGGATCAACCAAACGTTCTGCCCATCCACCGGCGTCATGGGCCCCATCAAATAGGGCGGTAGCAAAAACAGTACAGCAAAGCACACCTGGGCATAGAGCATGACCCAAGGGGGCAGGTTCATCGCCCAGCGCTTGAGCATCACGCCGTAAAGGGCGTAGCAGGTGGCGGCGACCACCATTAGCGCATCGCCCTTGGCCACTTCTAACTGCAGCAGTGAAAGTGGGTTGCCGCGGCCAAGCAGCACAGTGACGCCAATAAAGGCGAGCACGCCGCCTACGACACCGCCTAATGTGGGTGGTTCCTTCAAAATTAGCGCGCTCAATAGCACCGTGAGCAGCGGCACCATTGCTGCAAGAATGCCCATATTGGTGGCGGTGGTAGTTTCAGCGGCGACATACGCCAGCCCCTGCCATAGGCCCATCCCTAAAAGCCCTAGCAGAGCTAGCTTTGGCCAGTTACGCACGATCTCATCTTTGTGACGCAGTACGGCTGGCAGCACAAAGGGCGTCATGACGACGAGGGCGAGCAGCCAGCGCAAAAACGCGATACTACTGGGAGCGATGGCGCCTACCGAGAGCTGATTGATGGTCATATTGCCGGACCAAATCAGCACGGTGGCCAGGGGGGGTAAAAAGTAAATCAATGGCATAGCACATTCCCTTAAAACAGTCCCTTATCGTTAGCCGGTTAATGTGACGCGCTTTGCCTCTAGGGGCAAGGGGGAAAGTGGTCGATATAGCGACCATCGTCTGGATAAAAAGGCGATACAGTTGCGTGGTAAAAGTCTGTACGTAGCCAGTGCTATGTCATACGCTTGTTTGAATGTGAGTGGCAAGCCATTGAACGCCCGCCGTACTAATAACAGTGAAGGAGCGCCGTGATGCACCAAGCGCCAGCTTATCCGCACCTATTTCGTCCATTAACCGTGGGGCATTTAACGCTGCCTAACCGCGTATTGATGGGGTCCATGCACACCAATTTAGAAGAAGCGCCGAATGGCTTTGAGCGCTTGACAGCGTTCTATGCAGAGCGCGCGCGTGCAGGGGTAAGCCTGATTGTGACGGGTGGCATTGCGCCGAATGCCGAAGGGGCGGTTTTTCAAGGTGCCAACGCGCTGACAGAGGAGTCTCAAGTGGCGGAGCATCGCCACGTTGTCGACGCGGTACACGCAGCCGGTGGGCACCTGTGCATGCAAATTTTGCACGCCGGACGCTACGCTTACTCACCAGAGCTGGTGGCCCCCTCGGCGCTGCAAGCCCCCATCAACCCGTTCACCCCCCGAGCGCTCTCCAGTGAAGAGGTAGAGCAGCAGATTGCCGACTACGTGCGTTGTGCCACGCTCGCTCAGCAGGCGGGCTACGACGGTGTTGAGGTGATGGGCTCGGAAGGCTATTTGATCAACCAGTTTATTTGCCGCCGCACCAACCAGCGTGACGACGACTGGGGCGGCGATTTTGAGCGGCGTATGCGCTTCCCTGTCGAGATCGTCAAGCGTATTCGCCAAACCGTTGGCGAGCGCTTCCTGCTGATCTTCCGCCTGTCGATGATTGATCTGGTGGAAGAGGGCAGCTCCTGGGAAGAGGTCGTACAGCTGGGCCAGGCCATTGAAGCCGCTGGCGCGAACGTTATCAATACCGGCATTGGCTGGCACGAGGCGCGGGTGCCCACCATTGTCACCAGCGTGCCACGGGCGGCGTTTACCGAAGTCACCCGCCGCATTCGCGCGGCGCTGTCGATTCCGCTGATTACCACTAACCGCATCAATATGCCGGAGGTGGCCGAGCGAGTACTGGCCGAGGGCCATGCGGATATGGTGTCGATGGCGAGGCCGTTTTTGGCTGACTCGGAGTGGGTGCGTAAAGCCGAGGCGGGCTTGTCGGATGAAATTAATACCTGCATCGCCTGTAACCAAGCCTGCTTGGATCACACCTTCATGGGCAAGCTGACTTCCTGCTTGGTCAACCCTCGTGCCTGCCACGAAACCGAGATCACCCTGGCGCCTGCGCAAACGCCTAAGCGGGTAGCGGTGGTAGGCGGCGGCCCGGCGGGGCTTGCCACGGCGGTAGCGGCGGCCAGCCGTGGGCACGCCGTGGTGCTCTTTGAACGGCGCAGCGAGCTGGGTGGGCAGTTCAACTACGCCCGTAAAATCCCCGGTAAAGAAGAGTTTAACGAAACCCTACGCTACTTCCGCGTCATGCTCGAAAAGCATGCGGTGGACGTGTGCTTAAACACCGAAGCCACTGTAGATGCCCTGGCGAATTTTGACGAGATCGTGATTGCCACGGGGGTGGTGCCCCGTGAACTGGCGCTACCCGGGGCCGACCACCCCAGCGTGCTGAGTTATGCAGACGCCATTGAACAGCCTGAACGAGTAGGCAAGCGTGTAGCGGTGATTGGGGCAGGCGGCATTGGTTTTGATGTTTCGGAGCTGCTTTCCCACGAGGGCCACCCCGCCATGGAGGTGGCCGCATGGTGCGATGAGTGGGGCGTGGATTTAGCCGTGGGCGAACGGGGCGGCTTAAAAGCGCCGTTGCCGCCACGTTCACCGCGCAGCATCGTGATGCTGCAGCGAAAAAGCTCTAAGCCAGGCAAAAACCTGGGCAAAACCACTGGCTGGGTGCATCGCGCCTCGTTAAAGCAGCGCGGCGTAGAAACATTGACCGGCTGCGAGTATGTGCGCATCGACGATGCGGGCTTACACATCCGCCGCGAAGGGCAAGAGCAGGTGGTCGAGGTGGACACCATTGTGGTGTGCGCAGGCCAAGAGTCGGTACGCGACTTGATTTCACCGCTGGCCCAAGCGGGTAGCCGCGTGCATGTAATTGGCGGCGCAGATGAAGCGGCTGAATTGGATGCCAAGCGCGCTATTGATCAGGGCACTCGATTAGCGGCCTCGCTGTAACGCGTATAGGGGGCGTGACGTTAACGCTAAAATGGCGATAGACTGATGGATCACCCTAACCACTAAGCCACGTTAGGGATTTAAGGCGCGGGTGGCACCCAGCCTGCGCCGCACGACCGTCAGACAAAAGGATTATCGTCATGCCCTCGGAGTGTACCCCACGATTTTTAGCCAGTGATAACACCTCCGGTATCTGCCCGGAGGCAATGCAGTACTTACTCGAAGCCAATCAGGCCGATGACTTAGCCTACGGCAATGACCGCTGGACCGCCCGCGCCGCTGACCGTTTTCGGGAAATGTTCGACTACGATTGCGACGTGTTTTTCGTGTTCAATGGCACTGCAGCCAACTCACTGGCGCTCTCCGCGATGGGGCGCAGCTACCACAGCGTGATTTGCCATGAGCTGGCGCATATTGAAACCGATGAGTGCGGTGGGCCGGAATTTTTCTCCAACGGTGCCAAGCTGCTGACCTCGCCGGGAGCGAACGGCAAACTCACGCCTCAAGGGATTGAAGCGCTAGTGACCAAGCGCAGCGATATCCACTACCCGAAACCGAAGGTGGTATCGCTCACCCAAGCCACCGAAGTCGGCACCGTTTACTCCCGTGAAGAGCTGCTGGCCATTCGCGCCATGGCGGATAAACACGACCTGCGCCTACACATGGACGGCGCACGGTTTGCCAACGCTTGTGCCAGCTTGAACGCCTCACCCGCAGAGTTGACCTGGCAAGTGGGCGTCGATGCACTGTGTTTCTCGGGCACCAAAAACGGTCTGGCGTTTGGCGAGGCAATCCTGTTCTTCAACCGCGAGCTGGCGGAGGATTTCTCCTACCGCTGCAAACAGGCGGGGCAGCTGGCGTCAAAAATGCGCTACGTATCAGCGCCCTGGCTGGGCCTGCTGGAAAGCGGTGCTTGGCTAACCAATGCCGAACATGCCAATGCCATGGCGCGCTACTTATCGGAAGGGCTACAAGCGCTGCCCGGCGTGTCGCTGATGTTCCCCACCCAGGCCAACAGTGTGTTCGTTGAATTACCTCCTCACGCTATCGAAGCGTTGAAAGCCAAAGGGTGGACCTTCTACACCTTTATTGGTGCAGGCGGGGCACGGTTTGTCTGCGCCTGGAACACTACCGTTGAATTGTTGGACCAGCTGTTGGCAGATGTGAAAGCCGTGCTTGACGTTCGTGCTTGAACAATACCGCCGCTAAAAACTGCTCTGACGTTAAGCTCTCAAGCGCCGCCTTCTCAGGCGGCGCGTTGCGTTGTGGGGTTGCCACAATATTTCACGCAACTAAACCCCTGTTGCTGTGCTCATATCGTTAACAGCGCTGCGTTGAAGGTTTAGTCATCACTTTTTGCTAATGCTGACTACGCTGATAGAGCGACACCTCGAATTGCACGCCGCTTAAGGGATCTGGCTGGGCGGTTGCTGCTGGGGATGGGCCACAGGAGAGTTCCATGAGCATCTTTGATCACGTTCAAGACCGATTTGCCCGCGTTCAGCAAGAGGACATGAGCCTTGAGGAGTACTTGGCGCTTTGTCGCCGTGACCCCAAGGTTTATGCCAGCGCCGCCGAGCGCATGCTGGAAGCGATAGGCGAGCCTGAAGTGATCGACACGGCGAAAGACCCGCGTCTATCACGTATTTTCTCGAATAAGGTGATCCGCCGCTATCCCGCTTTCGCCGAGTTTCATGGGATGGAAGAAGCCATTGAGCAAATCGTGGCGTACTTCCGCCACGCGGCCCAAGGCTTGGAAGAGCGCAAGCAGATTCTTTATCTACTGGGGCCGGTCGGTGGCGGTAAATCGTCACTGGCCGAGCGCTTGAAGCTGTTAATGGAGCGTATCCCTTTCTACGCCATTAAAGGCTCGCCTGTTTATGAGTCTCCTTTAGGGCTCTTCTCCCCCGAGGAGGATGGGGAACTGCTGGAGAAAGAGTACGGCATTCCTGGACGCTACCTGCGCAGCGTGATGTCGCCCTGGGCGGCTAAACGCTTAAAAGAGTACGGTGGTGATATTTCCCAGTTCCGGGTGGTGCGCCTCTACCCATCGCGGCTGAATCAAATTGCCATTTCCAAAACTGAGCCGGGGGACGAGAACAACCAGGATATCTCGTCACTGGTCGGCAAAGTCGATATTCGTCAGCTGGAGCTTTACTCCCAAGACGATCCGGATGCCTACAGCTTCTCTGGCGGGCTGTGCCGCGCCAACCAGGGTCTGATGGAGTTCGTGGAGATGTTCAAGGCACCCATCAAGGTGCTCCACCCGCTGCTTACCGCCACCCAGGAGGGTAACTACAACCCCACGGAAGGCATGGGCGCGATTCCCTTTGACGGCGTCATTCTGGCTCACTCGAATGAATCTGAGTGGCAGGCGTTCCGCAATAACCGTAACAACGAGGCCTTCCTGGACCGCGTCTATATCGTCAAGGTGCCTTACTGCCTGCGGGTGTCGGAAGAGATCAAGATTTATCAGAAACTGTTGGAGGACTCCTCGCTGAATGCAGCGCCCTGCGCGCCAGATACGCTGCGCATGCTGGCGCAGTTCTCGGTGCTGTCGCGGCTTAAAGTACCGGAGAACTCCAGTATCTACTCAAAAATGCGGGTGTATGACGGTGAGAATTTAAAAGACACCGACCCACGCGCCAAATCGATTCAAGAGTACCGCGATGCAGCTGGGGTCGATGAAGGTATGCAAGGGCTCTCTACCCGCTTTGCGTTCAAAATTCTCTCGAAGGTGTTCAACTTCGACAGTACCGAAGTCGCAGCCAACCCGGTGCACCTGCTGTACGTGTTGGAGCAGGCGCTGGAGCGCGAGCAGCTGCCTTCCGAGGTGTTCGAGCGCTATCTGGGCTTTATCAAAGAGTTTCTGGCCCCGCGCTATGTGGACTTTATCGGCAAGGAGATTCAAACCGCTTATCTCGAGTCCTACAGCGAGTACGGCCAAAACATCTTCGACCGCTATGTGACCTATGCTGACTTCTGGATCCAGGATCAGGAGTACCGTGACCCCGAAACCGGTGAGCTGCTTAATCGCCAGTCGCTGAACGAGGAGCTTGAGAAGATCGAGAAGCCGGCAGGTATCTCCAACCCGAAAGACTTCCGCCATGAAGTAGTGAACTTTGTGCTGCGGGCGCGGGCGCAAAACAACGGTATGAACCCTAGCTGGCAGTCGTATGAGAAGCTGAAAGGCGTCATCGAACACAAGATGTTTGCCAACACCGAAGAGCTGTTGCCGGTGATCTCGTTCAATGCCAAAGCGTCGAAGTCGGATCAGAAAAAGCACGAGGATTTCGTGGCGCGCATGGTGGACCGTGGCTATACCGAAAAACAGGTGCGGCTGCTCTCCGAATGGTACCTGCGCGTGCGGAAGTCTCAGTAGCGGGCCGCTGTTGGCCCGCATACAAGAGCGCCAAGAGTCGGCGCTCAAGATCGAGGTGTTGAGGAGGTCGAATGACCTACTTTATTGATCGCAGACCTAACGCTAAGCACAAGAGCGCGGTCAATCGGCAGCGCTTCTTGGAGCGTTATCGCAAGCACATCAAGCGCTCGGTGGAGGAGGCGGTCAACCGCCGCTCCATCACCGACATGGAGCGTGGCGAGAAAATTTCGATTCCTGCCAAGGACATTTCAGAGCCCGTGTTTCAGCACGGGCCGGGCGGGGCGCGCAATATCGTCTCGCCGGGTAATAAGGAGTTTCTGGAGGGGGATAAGATTCGTCGCCCGGCGGGCCAGGGGGGCGGTAATGGTGCGGGCGAGGGCGGCGCCTCCAACCAGGGGGAGGGAAACGACGAGTTTGCCTTCACCCTCAGCCGTGAAGAGTTCTTGGAGTTTGTGTTCGACGGCTTGGAGCTGCCCCATTTGCAGCGCAAGCCGCTCAAGTCGCTGGAAGAGATCAAAATGGTGCGTGCAGGCCTTGCGCGAGATGGCGTGCCCTCACGCATTAGCATTACCCGCTCGATGCGGGAGGCCTACGCACGACGTATTGCCATGCGCGCGCCGATTAAACGCGCCCTGAAGGAGGCCCAGGAAGCGTTAGCGGCAGAAGAGCGCAAAGATCCGGTATTGCGAAACCCAGCACGCATCGTAGAGCTGAAAGCGGAGATTGAGCGGTTGGAGAAGCGTATTGAGGCGGTACCGTTTATCGATACCTACGACCTGCGCTACCACCAACTGGCCGCTCAACCGCAGCCTTCTAGCCAAGCGGTGATGTTCTGCGTGATGGATGTGTCGGGCTCCATGACCCAAAACCATAAAGACATTGCTAAGCGCTTTTTCTTACTGCTTTACCTCTTTTTAGAAAAGCACTACGAGAAAGTGGAGCTGGTGTTTGTGCGCCACCATACCGCCGCCAGGGAAGTTAATGAGGAGGAGTTTTTCTACTCACGTGAAACCGGCGGCACCATCGTTTCCAGCGCGCTGAATTTGGTCAATAAGATCATTGAAAAACGCTACCCCGCCGGGCAATGGAATCTCTACGTGGCTCAGGCATCCGATGGCGATAACTGGGACGACGACTCCAATGTCTGTCGCGACCTGCTGGTAAAACAACTGATGCCCCAGCTGCAGTACTACGCCTATGTGGAGATCACCCCCCATGACCACCAGTCTCTATGGCACGAGTACGAAGCGGTAGCTACCCAGTTTCCCGAGCGGTTTGCCATGCGCCAGATTGTCGAGGCTGGCGATATTTACCCGGTTTTCCGTGAGCTGTTTAAGCGCCGCTTGAGCCAAGAGCGGTAGTGCGAGTTGAGGAGTGCGCCATGAGTGTAACCCGCAAGCCTATAGCGACCGGTTCTGACTGGAATTTCAGCGTACTGGAGCGTTTTGATGAGGAGCTCGCCAGGCTCGCCGATGAGTATCGGCTGGATACCTATCCCAATCAAATTGAGGTGATTACCACCGAGCAAATGATGGATGCCTACGCCAGCGTTGGCATGCCAGTGGGCTACCATCACTGGTCGTTTGGTAAGCAATTTCTCTCTGTGGAGCAGGCCTACAAACGCGGGCAAATGGGGCTTGCCTATGAGCTGGTCATCAACTCCAACCCCTGCATTGCGTACCTGATGGAGGAAAACACCCTGATGATGCAGGTGTTAGTGATTGCCCACGCCTGCTATGGCCATAACTCCTTTTTCAAAGGCAATTACTTATTTCGTGCCTGGACCGACGCCGAATCGATTGTCGATTATCTGGTGTTTGCCCGTAAATATATTGCCCAGTGCGAAGAGCGCCACGGCGTGCATGCGGTTGAGCAGTTGCTGGATGCGTGCCACGCGCTACAAAACTACGGCGTTGATCGCTACAAGCGGCCATCGCCTATCTCGGCCGAGGAAGAGGCCAAACGTCAGGATGAGCGTGAAGCGTACCTGCAGACACAGGTCAATATGTTATGGCGTACCATTCCTGAGCCACCTGCCGGGATGGCGCCTCTACCGGGAAGCTTGCACAGCGATGATGACCCGCTAGGCCTGCATAGCGGCGGCTGCTACCCCTCAGAACCACAAGAAAACTTGCTCTATTTTATCGAGAAGAACGCACCGTTGCTGGCGCCTTGGCAGCGTGAGATTGTACGTATCGTGCGCAAGCTGGCTCAATACTTCTATCCTCAACGGCAAACTCAAGTGATGAACGAAGGGTGGGCCTGTTTTTGGCACTACACGCTGATGAACCGGCTTTACGATGAGGGCAAAGTAGATGAGGGACTAATGCTGGAGTTCTTACAGTCGCACGCGGCGGTGATCAACCAGCCAGGGTTTGATAGCCCTTATTATAGTGGCCTTAATCCCTACGCGCTGGGGTTTGCCATCTTCATGGATATTAAGCGTATTTGCGAAGCGCCGACGGCTGAAGACCGCGAGTGGTTTCCCGATATTGCAGGTAGCTCCTGGCGGGAAACCCTTGAGTTCGCGATGCGCAACTTTAAGGATGAGTCCTTCATACAGCAGTTCTTGTCACCTAAGGTGATTCGCGACTTAAAGCTGTTTTTAATTGTCGATGACGACCAGGTAGAGATGCTTGAGGTTGCTGCTATTCACGATGACCGTGGCTACAAACGCGTACGTGAAGCGCTTTCAAGCCAATATGCTCTGTCGGTGCGTGAGCCGAATATTCAGGTGGTAGAAGCTGCCATTCGCGGTGATCGCTCATTAACGCTGCATCACATTCAGGATAGTCGTCGGCCACTGGGGAGAAGTGTCTATCCGGTGATTCGCCATTTACAGCAGCTGTGGGGCTTCCCTGTACACTTGGTATCCATGGAAGATGGGAAAGTCACCCGCCGTTATCACTGGCCGGTAGAGGAAGAGAGCAAAGGGGCTGGCTAAAAACAGTGACCCCGCGCAGGGCGCGGGGTCATGGATATCGCAGTAGCCTAAGGTTTGCTTACACCTTGGGGGTTGCTTACGCTTTGGCCGTCCACGATTGGCACCAGCCTTCCGGTGCAACGCTGTTTTCTGGGAAAAGTTGGCAACCCTCTGTTTCCGCATTGAAGAACATGCAGTTGGAGCACTTCTCACCTTCTTCATAGGCGGGGTGGTCGCTGGCTTCGCTGGCCACTTCGACGTAGTTAAGCGCCTGTGCTGTGGGAGAAGAGGGATCCAGACGCGGCAGTTCCTGAGCAAATGCAGTCTTCGACAGAATGCCAGCACCAAACGGTAGGGCAGCGAGGCCCAGCACACTGTTACGCATGAACTTACGACGGCTCTGATTAGCCATGGTGTCTCCTTATCGTCACGGTCTGACGTTTTGCTACGGTTGTCGGGTGGTGATCCACCTCTTAATACTCCGACAAGTCTTATAAATCGGAGGTCTACGGTACATGCTAGCGCATGCTCAAAATTAGTGCGAATAACCTTATAAATAGCGCGACAATTAGCCACGCTGTCAGGCAGCGCTTGGCCGTACCTAGCAGGCTGCTATACTCGCCCCGTAGCGTGATATCCACAAGACATGATTAGTGAGGGCGCCATGCAAAACGCAGTGATCTTGATTAATACCGAAAAAGGCCAAGTAAAGGCAGTGGCTGAACGCCTAGCCGATGTGGAAGGGATCAGCGAAGTGTACTCCACCTGCGGCCGTTACGACCTAGTCGCCATTGCCCGCACCCGCGATTTTGAGAGCCTAGCGGAGCTGGTGACCGAGCGCCTAAATGCCGTAGAAGGGATTAGTGATACCGAAACGCTGAATGCCATGCAGGTTCACTCTCGTCACGACTTGGAAACCATGTTTTCACTCGGCTGGTAACGTTAGCTACCTACTAAAAAACATACTGGTCTATCTAAAAAGCTTGTAGGGGAGTGACTCCGTTGGGGAAATCGCTTGTGCACTGGCGTCGTCAGGGGCGACGCCTGGGCATCGCTGTGCTGTTTGTAATAGTGGGAACCGGGTTATGGGAATTCCAGGGGCGCCAACATCAAGATGCCTATACCTGGCAAGGCGTGCCCACTTGGGAGGAGTTTCGCCCCACCACGTTTCATCGCGTTTTACGCAACGATGGCTTTTTAGCCGGTTGGTCGGATGTTCGTGTCGGTGCGCTATGGGTGAGCTATCAAGTGAAGGCCGTACCGGACAATACCCGGATCGGCGGGCGGCCCAACTTTCAGGCTGACTGGCGCACGCTATGGCCGGTGGATACTGATAGCTACTCAGGGAGCGGCTACGACCGCGGGCATCTGGCGCCTAACTACGCTATTGCTGCCGTGCATGGGCGTAGTGCGCAAATCGACACCTTCTTAATGAGTAATATGGCTCCGCAGCGGCCCAACTTAAATCGCCAACTGTGGCAGCGTTTAGAAGAGTCGGTGATGGACCACTTCGCGCCGCGTTTTGAGCGCTTACAGGTGATCACCGGGCCGATCTACCCTGAGCGCTTTATGGATAACGTGTTTAACCGCGTCGGCTTTGTGGAAGTGCCCCAGGCGTTCTACAAAATTATCGTTGCGCCTCACGACGAAGCGCCTTTAGCGCTGGCATTTATTATGCCCCAAGACGTCAGAGGCAATGAGCCACTGGATGACTACCTCGTCACCATTGATGATATCGAAGCGCAAACGGGACTGAACTTCTTTCCTGACTTAACCCCCACCATGGAAGCCGTGCTAGAAGGCGAGCTGCGGACACAAGGATGGGCGCTGGAAGAAATTGCTCGCCGCCCTGGGCGCTATCAATAAGCACGGAGATGCATTAACCAGCAATCACGGCGGGCGAAGCCGCATTAATGTTTCGCCCGCTTGACATGTTTGGCAAGTAAGCTAAAGCGGTAGGGTGCAATCGCAGTCATGAAGATAAGACGCAAAAAAGCGCCATACAAAGATGGTTCTCTATTAAGAATAACTCTGAGCGAGGCATTTATTGAATATCTATTAGGAAGATAAAGAGTGATGCGGACGGGACCATAAAATGGTGCCCAGGAGAGGACTTGAACCTCCACGTCCATACGGACACTAGCACCTGAAGCTAGCGCGTCTACCAATTCCGCCACCTGGGCGCATCATTCTTTTTACAACTAAAACAGTTGTAGTGTCTGTATTCGTATGGTGCCCAGGAGAGGACTTGAACCTCCACGTCCATACGGACACTAGCACCTGAAGCTAGCGCGTCTACCAATTCCGCCACCTGGGCGAATACAAACTAACTGCTTTCACATCTACTTCTTGCTTGCCGCTGCACCTTACGACTTCATGAAAAGGGGATAACATGAAGTGATTTGGTGCCCAGAAGAGGACTTGAACCTCCACGTCCATACGGACACTAGCACCTGAAGCTAGCGCGTCTACCAATTCCGCCATCTGGGCAAGTGGCGCGTATGATACCGAGGCTGTGGTTAAATGCAAGCCCTAAGGCGCTTTTTTTAATACTGAAATCGCATTAATGCGGTGTTAGGTGGTTGGGTGATTGAACGGGCAGCGCTATACTGCGCCTATGACCAAACAAAACATGACATGCTTCAGCTTATTAGCAGCTGACAACGGCGCTAACGCCGTCGAAGACAACTCCCACCCGCAGTGCACCACGCCTGCGCTAACTGTCCGCCTCCCGCAAACGCTATCAAGGATGTTGATCGCATGAAGTATTGGACGTTGAGTGATGATCCGCACGCCGAGCGCGAGGCGCAAAAGTACGATAATCCTGCGCCCAGCCGCGAATATCTACTGGCTGCCTTAGAAAGCTACGGTAAACCGATTACTCATGAAAACATGAGTAGAATGCTGGGCATTGAAGATGAAGACCACCTAGAAGCCATTCGTCGGCGCATGGCGGCGATGGAGCGCGATGGTCAAGTACTGCGCGACCGCCGTGGTGCTTACGCGCTGATTGATAAGCTGGATCTAATAAAAGGCAAAGTGCTGGGCCACCGAGATGGCTTTGGCTTTGTGCTCCGTGATGACGGTAAAAAGCCGGACTTAGTACTGCCCCCGCGCCAAATGCGCCGTGTGTTCCACGGTGACCATGTGCTGGTGCGGGTTAGTGGTCGTGACCGTCGTGGCCGCGATGAAGCAACCATTGCTGATGTGATTGCGCGCAACACCCAAACCATTGTTGGCGTATACCGCAGCAATACGCCGGAGTTTGGGGTGCTGATTCCTGAGAATCCACGCATCACCCAAGAAGTTATTATTCCCCATACGGCTAGCGCCGGCGCCAAAGACGGACAGGTGATTTCTGCCAAAATTGTGCAGCAGCCTGCGACCCGTGTGCAGCCGGTGGGCGAAGTCATCGAAGTGCTGGGTGAGCGTATGGATCCTGGCATGGAAATCGATATTGCCATCCGCAGCTACGACATCCCTGCCGAGTTTCCGCCTGAGGTGCTTGACCAAACCAGTGAAATCTCTGCAGAGGTCTTGGAAGAGGACAAGAAGCACCGCGTTGATCTGCGTGATATCCCGCTCGTTACCATCGACGATGAGTCCGCCAAAGATTTCGACGACGCGGTCTGTGCCTGGAAGACCAAGTCCGGTAGCTGGAAGCTGTTGGTGGCGATTGCCGACGTTTCCCACTACGTACGCCCCGGCACCGCGCTGGATGATGAAGCGCGCACGCGAGGTAACTCGGTCTACTTCCCCGGCCAAGTGGTGCCGATGCTTCCAGAGCTGCTGTCGAACGGCTTGTGTTCATTGAACCCGCACGTCGACCGCTTGGTAATGGTATGCGAGATGAATATCTCCAAGACCGGTGCCATCAGCCGCTACTCGTTCTATGAAGCTGTCATGAACTCCCACGCTCGCCTCACCTATAACAAAGTAGCGGCGATGTTGGATGGCGAGAGCGAAGAAGGGGAGACGCTGCGTCGTGAGCATGCTGAGCTAGTCAAGCCACTGCAAAACCTGCACGAGCTATACGGACTGCTGCGTTCCGCCCGTGAAGAGCGCGGAGCGATTGATTTCGATACCACTGAAACGGCGATCATCTTTAACGATGAGCGCAAGATCGAAAAAATCGTGCCGCGTACCCGCAACGATGCCCACAAGCTCATCGAAGAGTGCATGCTGGCCGCCAACGTTGCCACGGCACGTTTCTTGGATAAGCATGACTTGCCTGCGCTTTACCGTATCCACGAGCGGCCTACACCTGAGCGCCTTGATAAGCTGCGTCTGTTCCTCAGCGAACTGGGCCTCTCGGTAGGCGGTGGCGATATGCCGACGCCGCAGGATTATCAGGCACTGCGGGAAGCCATTGTCGACCGCCCGGACGCCGATATTATCCAGACCGTCATGTTGCGCTCGATGAATCAGGCGGTCTATTCGCCGCAAAATGAAGGGCACTTCGGCTTGGCGTACCAAGCGTATGCTCACTTCACGTCACCGATTCGCCGTTACCCGGATCTACTGGTTCACCGCGCAATACGTTCGGTCATTCGCGGTCCGCGTCAGACCAATACGGTGGTACGGGTAGAGGGAGCGCCGGTTGAGCCGCCGAGCAAGTGGTGCCCGTATACCTTCGAGCAGATGCTAGAGCTAGGCGAACACTGCTCAATGACCGAGCGGCGCGCGGATGAAGCGACCCGCGATGTCGAGAGCTGGCTCAAGTGTGAGTTTATGTCGGATAAGCTGGGCGAAACGTTCGATGGCACGATTGCTTCTGTAACGCAGTTCGGTCTGTTTGTTCGTCTGGACGACTTCTATGTAGAAGGCCTAGTGCATGTCACCTCGCTGCCGTCGGACTACTATCATTACGAAGCCGAGAAGCATCGCCTAAAAGGGGAGCGCACGGGTACTACGTATCGCTTAGGCGACGGTTTGACCGTGCAGGTAGCGCGTGTCGATATGGATGATCGTAAAATCGACTTTGGCCTCGCCGACGATAAGCCACGCCCGCGCCGCCAACCGCGCAAGCGCCGTGGTGAGAGCGGCGGCCCGAAAGCCGCTGCCGCAACCGATAAACAGCCGACTCGTCGTGGCCCGCGCCGTACCCGGAACGGCCCGCGTAAACCATCAGCGAAAAAGGGTTGAGCATGAAGTCGTCGTCATCTCGACGTAACCCGCGTACTGCCGCCATTCGCACGCCGGATGGCTTGGACCAAGTGTATGGTGTTCACGCGTTAGAGAGCCTGCTCGAACGCGGTGAAGCCCCGCGCGAGCTTTGGGTTCAGCAGGGGGCGGGCAACCGCCTAAAAGACGTGGTAGCAAATGCCCAGGCAAGCGGTGCGCGTATTAAAGAGCAGCCTCGCGAGGTGCTTGATCAGCTCACCCAAGGTGCGGCACACCAAGGCGTGGTGGCGTTTTGCACGCCATTAACGCCGGAAGGCGAAGAGTCGTTATGGCTGAAGTTGCGCGCCTGGCAAGCGCCTACCCCGCCGCTACTACTGGTGCTGGATGGCGTCACCGATGTGCACAACTTCGGTGCCTGCCTGCGAAGTGCCGATGCGGCTGGTGCCCATGGCGTGATTGTCGCAAAAGACAAAGCAGCACCTTTGAATGCCACGGTCAGAAAAGTCGCCTGCGGTGCTGCGGAAGTCGTGCCGGTGTATCAGGTCACTAACCTTTCCCGCACCTTGGCCAAGCTCAAAGATGCGGGCGTTTGGATTACCGGCACCGCCGGTGAAGCAGAAGCCAGCGTGTTTGAGATTGATATGACTGGCCCCACCGCGTTGGTGATGGGGGCAGAAGGGAAGGGCATGCGCCGTTTGACCCGCGAAGCCTGCGATAATCTTGCCAAGCTGCCTATGGCAGGGCAGGTGTCGAGTCTTAATGTCTCGGTGGCTACCGGTATTTGTTTGTTTGAAGCCGTTCGTCAGCGGCAGCTTGCAAGTTAGCGGCCAGCCCACTAGAATGCTTGCGCCCGTTTATTCATAAGCGGGCGTTCGTATTGGTAAGTGACTTATACGATCAACAGTTCTGCTTGATGTCCTGTCTCGGCTGTTCGCGGCCAACAACGGGCATTTCAGTTAACTCCTTGCTTCCCTGTCGCGGTTAAGGCATTTGCCCTAACGCACACCGGAAGCTGCCAAACCGCAAGGAGATTCCATGCGTCATTACGAAATCGTGTTTATGGTCCACCCGGATCAGAGCGAGCAAGTGCCGGCTATGGTCGAGCGCTACACCAGCATCGTTACCGAAAACGCTGGTACTGTGCATCGCCTTGAAGATTGGGGCCGTCGTCACCTGGCTTACCCGATCAACAAGATCCACAAAGCCCACTACGTGCTGATGAACGTTGAGTGCACCGGCGAGACTCTCGAAGAAATCGAGAACATCTTCCGTTTCAACGACGCCATCATCCGCAGCCTGGTTGTTCGCTGCAAAGAAGCGATCACCGAAGCTTCCCCGATGATGAAGCCGGCAGAAGAAAAGCGTCCGCGTCGCGAAGAAAAACCGCGCGCTGAAGCTGAAGAAACTGCCTGATTTTATCCACCGCACGTTTTAAGGAGCTAGTCCATGGCACGTTTTTTCCGTCGCCGTAAGTTTTGCCGCTTCACCGCTGAAGGCGTCAAGCAGATCGACTATAAAGATCTCGACACGCTGAAGGCTTACATCACCGAAACCGGCAAGATCGTTCCGAGCCGCATCACCGGCACCAAAGCACGCTATCAGCGTCAGCTGGCGACCGCTATCAAGCGTTCACGCTACCTGGCACTGCTGCCCTACTCCGATAGCCACCAGTAAGCGTTTAACGTGATGCTGGCACTAGCAAGATGGCTGATGCGTGGCACGCCCTATGCCGCAGGCGGGGCAGCGCTAGCAGCGCTAGTGCCTTGGCTGTTTTGGCTAGGTGCTGCCATCGCGGCGTTAGTAACCTTGCGCAAAGGGTTCGCCCCAGCGCTTCCGGTGATTATCGCTGCGGCATTACCAGCAGGTTTTTGGTGGGCGCAGGGTGATGTGATCCCATTGGCGAGCGTACTTCTCGTGACGCTAATGGCAGTCATTTTGCGCGAGAGAATGCGTTGGAGCGAAGCCCTGATCGTTGGCACCTTAGCTGCCGCGGTCATGGTACAGCTTGGCATTTTCAGCCCACCGGGTGGAACCGAGCTCATGCTAGAGCAACTGCGGGAGAGCTCAGAAGAGATCGACCGCATGCTCACTGAGTTTGCAAGCCAAGGAATCGACACGCCTACCCTGGCGGCCACTGTGATTGGTGGCGTAACGGGGTTAGTGGTGCTGCTAGCGGCTATCGTATGTTTAGCGTTAGCACGCAGCTGGCAGGCTGGGCTTTATAACCCAGGCGGCTTTCGTGAAGAATTCCATGCGCTGCGCCTGGCCCCTAAAGAACTCGCTATTTTAGTAGTGCTTGGGGTGGCAGGTATGGCGTTAGGTGCGCAGGCGCTGGCAATGCTTAGTTGGATTCCGCTGCTGATAGCCGGTATTGCGTTAGTGCATGGGTTTATTGGAATTAAGGGGATGAACGGGCTGTGGCTGGTGGCATTTTATGTGCTGCTGATCACGACCTGGCCCATGATTCTCATTGTGCTGCTGTTGGGGCTGATTGATACATTCGCGAACGTTCGCGCACGCCTTGCCCGCAGCAATTGACAAGAGGTTTACGAGATGGAAGTCATTCTGCTCGACAACATTGGTAAGCTGGGCGGCCTGGGTGACAAGGTCACTGTTAAGCCTGGTTATGGTCGTAACTACTTGGTGCCTTACGGTTTAGCTGTACCGGCTACCAAAGAAAACGTTGAAGCGTTTGAAGCGCAGCGTGCAGAGCTTGAAGCTCAAGCCGCTGAGCGTAAAGCAGAAGCCCAAGCACGTGCTGAGCAGCTTAACGACATCGAACTGTCGTTGGTTTCTAAAGCGGGTGATGAAGGCAAACTGTTTGGTTCTATCGGTCCGCGTGACCTGGCCGACGCGATCTCCTCTGCTGGCATCGAAGTTGCCAAGAGCGAAGTCCGTATGCCGCAGGGCCCGATTCGTCAAACTGGCGAATATGACATCGACCTCCACCTGCATGCAGAAGTGGACGCCGTTGTACGCGTGGTTGTTGTCGCCGAGTAATTTTTCTCGACAACGCTAACGCCTCAAAGGGCGCGGGATATCCCGCGCCCTTTGTCTTTTTAAGCTGCTACTGATTCGCTATGCCAGTGGTACGAAGGAAGCTGCCCGGCTAAGATAAGCGCCGTTGGCAATGCGTTATTTTAAGGAGCTCGCTATGCAGGACCAGCCTTCTGCTGATCAAGAAACGGCGGCGCTTAAGCTGCCGCCGCACTCGCTAGAGGCGGAGCAGTCGGTGTTAGGCGGGCTTATGTTGGACAATCAGGCGTGGGACAACGTCTCTGAGCGCTTGGTAGCCGACGATTTTTATCGTTATGAGCACCGGTTGGTGTTCAATGTCATGATTCATCTAGCGGAGTCAGGGCAGCCGCTAGACGTAGTCACGCTTTCCGAAGCGCTGGAAGCCCGTGACCAGTTAGATACTGTAGGCGGGCTCGGGTTTTTGGCAGAGCTGGCCCGCAATACACCCTCAGCCAGCAACATTCGCGCCTATGCAGATATTGTTCGCGAACGCGCCACGCTGCGTAAGCTGATTCGGGCAGCCAATCAAATTGCTGAAGGGGCGTTCTCTCCGCAAGGGCGGCCCGCCGATGAGCTGTTAAACGAAGCCGAGCGGCTAGTGTTTCAAATTGCCGAAGAGCGGCCGAAAACCGGTGGCCCTATCGGCATGAGCGAGCTGCTCACAAAGGCCGTAGACCGCATCGATGAGTTGTTTAATCTCAAAGGCGAAATGACCGGTCTTTCCACTGGCTTTCGCGATTTAGATGAGATGACCTCCGGCCTACAGCCTTCTGATTTGGTGATTATTGCCGGTCGTCCTTCTATGGGTAAGACCACCTTCGCCATGAATTTAGTAGAGCATGCGGTGATTGCCAGCGATAAGCCCGTCATGGTGTTCTCTATGGAGATGCCCGCCGAATCGTTAATGCTGCGTATGCTCTCTTCGCTAGGGCGCATTGACCAAACGCGGGTCCGCTCGGGGCAGTTAGAAGATGAGGATTGGCCCCGCCTTACCTCAGCGGTGAATCTACTTAAAGACAAGCAGCTGTTCATCGATGATACCGCCGCGCTCTCACCCAATGAGATGCGCTCACGCTTGCGCCGCGTGGTACGCGAGCACGGCAATATGGCGCTGATCATGATCGATTACCTTCAGCTGATGCAGATCCCAGGCTTTTCTGAAAACCGCACCGGTGAGATCTCTGAAATCTCCCGCTCACTCAAAGGGTTGGCAAAAGAGTTTCAGTGCCCGGTTGTGGCGCTTTCGCAGCTGAACCGCTCGCTAGAGCAGCGCCCCAACAAGCGCCCCGTGATGTCGGATTTGCGCGAATGTGTCACGGGAGACACGTTGGTCATGCTGGCTAATGGAGAGCGACAGCCCATTCGCGAGCTGGTAGGGCAAACGCCTAGCGTTGTCTCGTTAGGGGAGAACGGTAGGCTCCATCGCTCCGCCACGGATCTAGTGTGGTCAGTGGGTGCCAAACCTATATTTGAAGTCTCCCTCGCTAGTGGGCGGCGCATTCGTGCCACTGCTAAGCATCGCTTAAAAGCACTGTGGGATTGGAAAGCTGTGGCCGAGCTGAAGGTGGGTGACCGTATTGCGTTAGCAAGGCAACTCCCCGAGCCAGAGAACCCGGTGGTATGGGAGGAGCACGCGCTTATACTGCTATCCCATTTGTTGGGCGACGGCAGCTATGTCAAAGGCCAACCGCTACGTTACACCACGGCCAGCGAGGCGAATAGTGAGGCTGTCCAGCGCGCCGCTGAGCAATTTGGTTCAACCGTTACCCGCCATGCCGGGCGTGGTAACTGGCATCAGCTCGTCATTGCTGGTAATGGCAATCGCTGGCATGCACAAGGGGTAGGGCGTTGGTTGAAATCATTGGGGATTTTTGGGCAGCGCTCTGCTGAAAAGTATATTCCTAGCGATGTTTTCAAGCTCTCCAATCAGCAGCTGGCGCTATTTATGCGTCATCTGTGGGCAACCGACGGCAGCATGACGACGGATAAAAATGGCCGAACCCGACTCTACTTCGCAACGGTTAGCCGTCGCCTTATTGATGACGTTAGCGCCCTGCTGCTGCGCTTCGGTATTGTGGCCAGAATTCGTCACGTTCTATCGGGTGAAGGTGGCGGATGGTATACCGCAGATGTATCGGGAAGCGAGCAACAGCAGCGCTTCGCCCGGCTGATTGGTGCATTTGGTCATCAGCAGCCAGCGCTGGAGCGAATTAAAGCGGCAACGATGACGGCCAACACCAATATCGATACCTTGCCGCAGGAAGTATTCGATCACGTTAAACAAGCCATGGCGGCGAAAGGGATCAGCCAGCGGCAAATGGCAGCGATGAGAGGAACGGCCTATGGCGGCGCATCGCACTTTAGCTTCGCACCTTCACGTGCCACGCTCAGCAGTTACGCTGACGTGCTCGGTGATGCTGCTTTATCGCAAATAGCCTCCAGCGAGCTATTTTGGGATCAGGTCGTTGAGATACGTTCCTGTGGGGAAGAAGAGGTGTTTGACTTAACCGTACCGGGGGATGCGTGCTGGTTAGCCGACGGTATCGTGAGCCATAACTCGGGAGCGATCGAGCAGGATGCAGACGTCATTGCCTTCGTTTACCGGGATGAGGTGTATAACCCGGATAACCCTGACAACCAGGGGATTGCGGAGCTGATCATCGGTAAGCAGCGTAACGGGCCGATTGGTACGGTGCACATGGCCTTTATTGGTAAATACACGCGCTTTGAGGACCTGGCTCCCGATAGCTACGGCGAAGCGTTTGGCGATTAACTTGAGCGACATGGGGGAGAACGTATAATGCGCAACCCTATTGAGCAGATAGCCTTGAGCAGATAGATAGACAGGAGTAGCAAATGGCAGGTGGTTTTAGGCGCGGTAACCGCAAACGTCTTCCTAAGTTGGAAGGCCGTGGTGAACTCCAGTCGCTAGAGCGCGAGGGGCCTTTTAAAGAGTGGCTGGGCATGCCCGACCTTTATCGCTACTTTCTGGTAGTGGAGGGAGAGAAGTACAGCTACCAAACGGAAGATGCTGAGCTTCCCGTCGCGGTCGGCGACAAAGTAGTGTTTCGGTACAAAGAGACCAAAGGCGGTAATTGGATTGACCGCAACTCGCTGGGTAAGGCGATTGACCCGTCCGAGTATCAGTAAATCGACCATAAGTTGACGAATTGGTCAGGAACTCTTTTCTGTTATTGTCCTCTTAGGCAGTTAGTGCCAAGGTAATATTATTGTCATGGGGCCACGTCATGCTGTGCTCCATGACGATGACCAATAACAGGAGGGAACCATGGAACTGAAAGCGCTCAAACAGTTCGTCGCGAGTCACGACAACTTTGAAATTCGGGTGATTACCCATTCGGGAAGCCGCTTCTACCAAGTAGAGCTAGAAGATGTAGAAGGCGAACGCCATATGCTGATGCAACGTAATAAGCCGATGCTGTTCCGTTCATTAGATGACGTTTATCTGGAGCTAAAACGTGCAGGCATCCATCGCGCTTACCTGGTGCAACATGTGCCGCAGGATGAAGTGATTGGTCGCGACGCCCATTACAGCTCGCCGCTGACCTCGCGCATGCCGCTAGTGTTTTAATCACTGGTTCACGGTTTAACCTAACGCTTTTCCCACCACAGCCCCAGCCGGATACGGCGTCGGGCAAAAAAACGGTAGCCTGCATCCATCATGCTTCGCAGGCCCGGTAAGCAAGAAAGTCTTACCAGCCGCCGGTAGCCCAACACCGCATACAGGGCCCGGCTGGCGTCCATGCCGATAAACCACCTCCCCTGATTATCCTGCACATGCAGCTGCCCCATCATGGCATCGAAGCTGCGGCCGATTTCGCTTGCGTTAAACTCATTGCTTTGAATATCGATAAGCCTTACGCGCTCTTGATGACGGTGCTTGACAAGCCAAGCAACTTCGACCCGACAAAATGGGCAGTGGCCATCGTGATAAAGCGTGACGGGGGCCTGTGCGTTTAGCGTCGCGAATCGGCTCATGAGCGGGTCTCCTGATGAGAATAGCCTTGCGTGTGGGCTGGCTGGCCGTAGCCTTCACTGGTGGGTAGCTTGGCGAGAAACTGCTCTGCCTGCTGGCGAATCGCCTCGCGTTTCTCCTCTTTCATGCGCGAAAGCGAACCGTAGATGAGTTTCATGCGCGGGTTGCGGTTGAGCTGTTCGGCGTTGGTTTCCAGAAAATGCCAATAAAGGCTATTAAACGGGCAGGCCTTGGGGCCAGTGATCTCTTTGGGAGAGTAGCGGCAGTGCTGGCAATGGTCGGACATTTTATCGATGTACTTACCCGACGCGCAGTAGGGCTTGGAGCCCATCAGCCCTCCATCTGCATGTAACACCATACCCAGCGTGTTCGGCAGTTCCACCCATTCGCTGGCATCTGCATAAACGGCCAGATACCAGTCACACAGCGCCTCGGGCTTTATGCCGCAGAGCAGGGCAAAGTTGCCGGTCACCATGAGCCGCTGGATATGATGAGCGTAGCTATTATCGATGGTCATTTGGATAGCACGCTGTAGGCAGCGCATGTCGGTATCCGCATCCCAATAGAAGGCAGGAAGCTCGCGGGTAAACCCTAGCTGATTCTTCTGTTTGTAGCCGGGCATTTGGGTCCAGTAAAGCCCACGCACATACTCCCGCCAGCCAAGGATCTGGCGGATAAACCCTTCCACCGCATTAATCGGCGCCTTGCCCGCATGGTAGTGCGCCTCGGCGGCTTCGCACACTTCAACAGGGGAGAGCAGGCCGATATTCATCGCCGCAGAGAGCCGCGAGTGGTAGAGAAAAGGTGCGCTATCGCTGATCGCATCCTGGTAGCGGCCAAAATCCGCCAGCCCGTGCTCTATAAAGTGGTGTAAATCGACCAGAGCCTGGCGGCGTGTTACCGGTAGATTAAACGTCTCCATCGACCCCATGTGGTCGTCAAAATAGTGCGCCGCGTCATGAAGGGCTTCCTTGGTTACGCTATCCTGGCTGTGCTGAGGCAAGGCAGGGAAGCTCAATGCTGCTTTAATGGGCTCCCGGTTGTCATGGTCGTAGTTCCACTGCCCGCCAACCGGCGTATCGCCTTCCATGAGCAATCCGGTGCGCTTGCGCTGTTCTCGGTAGAAGTACTCCAAACGCAGCTGTTTGCGACCCTCTGCCCAGCGTGAGAAGTCGTCTGGTGTGGTGAAGAAGCGATCATCTTCCATTAGCTGCCAGGATAGAGCGTTGTTTTGGCGCTGCTGCATGTCGTTCCACAGTCGCCACTCGCCGGGGCGGGTGACGCGAATTTCGTCACAGCCGTACTGCTTGGCGAGCCGCTCGGCTTCCTCAATAAGTGAGTGAGTGTTGTCTGCGTCATCAATACGGCTGTAGTGCACCGTGTAGCCTTTATCTCTTAAAGTGACGGCAAAGTGACGCATGGCGGCCATGAATAGACCGGTTTTATGCAGATGATGTGGCACGTAGCGTGCTTCTTCAGCCACTTCGCATAGCGCAACCACCGCATTGGAAGGCGCGTCGCGAAGCGTCGGCAGCGAGAGTGAGAGCTGGTCACCCAGTACGAGCAGTAACGGCTTAGACATGAGTTGGCCTGCAGTTATACAAATAATGTTGATAGTATAACTTTATGCCGCGGCTTTGCCGAAAAGTGTTAAGATTTTGCCCATTATGTACTGCACCTAAGGAGTGAGCGAGATGGCCGATAGCGTTGTAAAAGATCAACCCGGTGAAGGGCGTTTAACTCACGCTCCCAGCAGTCACCCTGCCATTCCCCGGGCCAAGGTTGGCGTTGTGTTAGCTAACTTGGGAACGCCTGATGCCACCGACTACTGGTCCATGCGCCGCTATCTCAGCGAGTTCTTATCCGATAAACGGGTTGTGGATTACGCCGGTTGGAAATGGCAGCCGCTGCTGCAGCTGATCATTCTCACCAAGCGGCCTTTTTCATCTGGCCATGCGTATAAAAGTATTTGGAATAATGAGAAGAATGAAAGCCCGCTGCTAACCATCACGCGTGCCCAAACGGAAAAAATGACCGAGCGCTTAAAGGCGTTGTATGGCGATGATGTAGAAGTTGATTTCTGCATGCGCTATGGCAACCCCTCCACCGATAGCGTGCTAAAGCGTATGAAAGAGAAGGGCTGCGAGCGCATTGTGTTCTTCCCGCTTTACCCGCAATACGGCTCGCCCACCACCGCGACGGCGAATGATCAGGCGTTTCGCACGCTGATGAAGATGAAGTGGCAGCCCTATATTCGCACCGTGCCCGCTTATTTTGAGCATCCTGCCTATATCCAGGCGCTGGCGAATTCGGTACAGGAAGCTTATGACGGGTTTGAGAGCCGCCCGACCAAGTTAGTTGCCAGCTATCACGGAGTGCCTGAGCGTTATTTAATGGAAGGCGACCCCTACCACTGCCAATGCCAGAAAACCACACGGCTGCTGCGTGAGAAGCTGGGCTTAAGCAAGGAGGAGGTGGATACCGCCTTTCAGTCGCAGTTTGGCCCCGAGAAGTGGGTTGGCCCGCAAACAGTGGAGCACGTTGCCGAGCTGGCCAAGCAGGGGCATAAGCATATTGCGATTCTTTCGCCAGCATTCTCTTCTGATTGTGTGGAAACCCTTGAGGAGATCAAAGAGGAGATCCACGACAGCTTTATGGAAGCGGGTGGCGAAACCTTTAGCTATATCCCCTGTTTGAATGACCGCGATGACCATATCGATGCACTGTTAGCAGTGGTCAATAACGAGCTCTCTGGCTGGTTGTCGACACCGTAAAGTCACGTATTTGCTATAAAAACCGTCTAGCGTATTACGTTAGGCGGTTTTTTATTGGGGCCGACTTTTCTAGAAATGTGAGAAACGCTGGTATAAGGTTTGTGCATATAAAATCACACTTATTCAACGTTTAAGCGGCTTATGCACCTGTATAGGCGGCTTATTGGGATGAATGAACGTCACTAGGGAGAAAGCGCCGGATGCAATTTGCCGTGTTAATGGGCTTCGTGTTGGCAGCGTCTTCACCGCTGCTCAACCGTTGGTTTGGGGAGCGAACAAGCCTGCTGCTTGCGCTGTTTCCGGCGTTGCTGGCTGGTTGGCTTTTTAGTCAAGCGCCCCTGGTGTGGAGTGACGGGCCTCAGTTGCTTGAGTGGTCGTGGGTGCCTTCGCTAGGCATTAGCCTTAGCTTTTTACTGGATGGCCTTTCTCTGCTGTTTGGCTTGCTGATCACGGTGATTGGCACCTGTGTCCTGGTGTATGCGGGTGGCTACTTAAAAGGCCACCAAGATATTGCCCGTTTTCACCTCGCCCTCGTCGCCTTTATGGTCTCTATGCTGGGGCTTGTGTTAGCGGACGGCCTGCTGACGCTGTTTATTTTCTGGGAACTGACCAGCATCACCTCGTACCTGCTGATTGGCTTTAACCATACCGATATTGAAGCACGCAAATCCGCTCGTCAGGGGCTTTTTGTGACGGTTGCTGGTGGCTTGGCGTTAATGGCAGGTTTGGTGCTATTGGGTATCGCCAGCGGCAGCTGGTCTCTGAGTGAGATTTTGCAGTCAGACGATGACCTGCGCCAGCATGCGCTTTATTCCCCTATGCTGATCTGCTTATTGCTAGGAGCCTTTACCAAGTCGGCGCAGTTCCCATTCCACTTCTGGTTACCTAACGCTATGGCGGCGCCGACCCCTGTGTCGGCCTACCTGCACTCCGCCACCATGGTGAAAGCGGGGATTTACCTGCTGGCACGCCTACAGCCGGAGTTGGGTGGCACGGCCATGTGGGTGACAATACTCTCAGTGGTGGGGGCGACCACCATGCTGACGGGTGCCTTCTTAGCCATTCACCATACCAATATCAAAAAGCTGCTGGCCTACTCCACCATTATGGCGCTGGGAACGCTCACCATGCTGCTGGGGATTGGCTCCGAATACGCCATGACCGCTTTTGTCACCTTTCTGCTCGCCCACTCCATGTATAAAGGGGCGCTGTTTATGGTGGCGGGCATCCTTGACCATGAAACCGGCACGAAAGATGTCACCGCCATGGGCGGATTACGAAGCGTTATGCCTGTCACGGCAGTGATCGCTTTTGTGGCGGCGCTCTCCTTGGCAGGGGTGCCGCCGCTGTTTGGCTTTATCGGTAAGGAACTCATGCTGGAGGCAGCGTTAGGCGCCGAGCGCGTTCAACTGTTGCTGGTGCTGTTTGCCTTCCTGGCAGCCATCTTGACCATTGCGGTGGCGGCGATTATTGCGCTACGGCCGTTCTACGGCGCACGCCATGAAACTCCCCAAACACCCCATGAGGCGCCGTTAAGTATGCTGATAGGCCCAGGCCTATTGGCATTCGGGTCGCTCGCGCTTGGCTTGGCCCCTGCTGTGCTAGGGGCCGATGCGCTCTTGACCTCGGCAGCAACGGCGGTGGCGGGGGAGGCGCTACCGGTCTCGCTGTCGCTGTGGTACGGCGTCAACGTGGCGCTGATTATGTCGGTGGTGAGCTTGATCCTCGGCTTTTTGCTGTTCAAGCGGTGGGACAGCGTACGCGCCCAGTTAGCCAGGTTGGCACCTGTGATGCGTCATGGCCCCGAGGCGGGGTACGAAGGCTTGATGAATGGCATCGTGCGCTTCTCTGAATGGCAGACACGCCTGCTGCAAAACGGCTATATGCGCAATTACATCCTGGTCATGCTGGTAGTGCTGATCGCGCTGATTGGCAACTCAATACTGCTGCGCCACTCTCCGCAGCTGGCGCTCTCCCTAGACGTGCGTTTCCATGAAGTCATTGTGGTGGGCACCATGGCAATGGGGGCGCTGTTTGCCACAATTTCACGCTCCCGCTTAGGCGCCGTGGTATCGGTGGGCATTATGGGCTTCTCCATCGCGCTGATCTTTATTCTGTTCAGCGCGCCAGATTTGGGGATTACCCAGCTGCTGGTAGAAACCATGACGGTGATCCTGCTGGTATTGGTACTTTTCAGATTGCCGCGTTTCTCCAATCTCTCCACCAATCTTGAGCGCATCCGTGATGGGGCTGTCGCGGCCACCATGGGGGTATTGATCTTCTTGCTGATCATAACCGCTTGGAGTATCGACCAGTTTGAATCGATCTCTACCTATATGGTGGAAAACAGCGCACCGCTTGCCCATGGCCGCAATATCGTCAACGTCATTTTGGTGGATTATCGTGCCCTCGATACGCTCGGCGAGATGTTTGTTTTAGCGTTAGCCGCGATTGGTGTGATTGCGATGCTAAAGCTGCGTCATGGGGAGACAGAAGGCAAAGCGACGGATAGCGACAAAGCCAGCGTGAAGGAGCCCTACGATGGTTAAATCAGGCACGATTATTCTGAATACGGCAGCGCGGTTTCTGATGCCGCTGCAACTGATGTTCTCGGTATTCCTGCTTCTTCGTGGCCACGATGAGCCGGGCGGCGGCTTTATTGCCGGATTGGTAGCAGCTGGGGCGTTCACTCTTTACCTGTTTGCCTTCGGGGTAAGCGCCACCAAAGAGGTGCTGCGCATGGTCGACCCGCGGGATTTGATCGGCGCGGGCCTGCTGCTGGGAATGATCTCAGTGGTGCCCGCATGGTTTATGGGGCAGCCCTTTTTCACTGCTCAGTGGTGGACGATTCCGGTGATCGACTTTAAAGCGTCTACGCCGCTGATTTTTGATATCGGAGTGTATCTGGCGGTGTTGGGGTCGGTGATGGGCATGGTCATGGCATTAATGGAGGTGGATAAGGATGAGCCATAAGTTACCCAACCCGCTGTTTGCAGGAGGCCGCCCATGGAACCGTTAATGGCACTGGCGATTGGCCTGTTATACGCGACCGCTATTTTTATGATGCTACGCCGCTCTATCGTCAAACTCGTGATTGGCTTGTTGCTACTCTCTAATGCCGCCAACCTGCTGATTTTTACTACCGCCGGTATGACTCGTGGCGCACCGCCGCTGATTCCTGAAGGGATGATGCAGCCTTTGGGCGATGTCGCTGACCCGCTGCCTCAAGCGGTGGTGCTTACCGCTATCGTGATTGCCTTTGGGGTATTGGCGTTTGCGGTGGTATTGATCCGCCGGGCCTACGAAATCGTTAAGGCAGATGATTTAGACAAGATGAAGGACACCGACACGTGAGGCCTGAAGTCGCACTTCCCGTTTTGCTGCCGCTGCTTTCCGGGGCCATTTCGCTGATGTTTTGGCGCTCGCGGCCCATGCAGCGCTTTATTGCCGTGGCTGGCAACGTCGCACTATTTGTCGTGAGTCTTTGGCTGTTTGTCGCAGTGTTGGAAGATGGCTACATCACCATGCAAATGGGCAGCTGGCCCGCACCCTTTGGCATCACTCTCGTCGCCGATATGCTCAGTGCTGTGATGATTCTGCTCACCGGAATCATTGGCTTGGCCATGGGGATCTACTCGCTGGCGACCACCGGCCGGGGGCATGAAAGATTTGGCTACTACCCCCTCATGCATCTGCTGTTGGCGGGTGTGGCGGGTGCTTTTTTAACTGGCGATATCTTCAACCTCTATGTCTGGTTTGAAGTCATGCTGGTGGCTTCGTTTGCTCTCCTGACGCTGGGAGGCGAGCGCGCGCAGATGGAGGGCGCCATCAAGTATGTGACGCTCAATCTGCTGGCATCGGTCATTTTTCTCACTGCGGTAGGCCTGCTTTACGGCACGGTGGGCTCACTCAATATGGCCGATATCGCGCTACGCATGGATGAAGCCGAGCACAGCGGCATGGTCGAAGTGCTGGCGGTGATGTTTATGGTGGCCTTTGGTATCAAAGCCGCTGCGTTTCCGCTGTTTTTCTGGCTACCTGCTTCTTATCACACGCCTCCGGTGGCGGTATCCGCACTGTTTGCAGGCTTGTTAACCAAAGTGGGCGTTTACTCACTGTTCCGGGTATTTACGCTAATCTTCGATCAGACCATGGGCTACCTACAGGACATCATGCTGTGGGGGGCCGTTCTCACTATGGTGACCGGCGTGCTGGGGGCGGCCGCCCAGTATGAATTCCGGCGTATCCTCTCGTTTCATATCGTCAGCCAGATTGGCTATATGATCCTGGGGCTGGCGCTCTATACACCGCTGGCGATTGCAGGCGGTGTGTTTGCCATCATGCACAACATCATTGTGAAGACGAACCTGTTCTTAATTAGCGGGATTACCCACCGCCTACAGGGCACTTACCAGCTTAAAAAGATGGGCGGGCTATATCGTGAACGCCCTTGGCTGGCCGTGGCGTTCTTTATTAGCGCCTTCTCTCTGGCGGGCATTCCGCCGCTGTCGGGTTTCTTTGCCAAATTCGTGCTGGTGCGCGCAGGCTTAGAAGCCGAGGCGTATGTGGCGACCGGTATTGCTTTAGCAGTGGGGCTGATGACCCTCTACTCCATGGTGAAAATCTGGAACGAAGTGTTTTGGAAGGCGCTGCCCGAAGAGAATCAGGTGCCCCAAACACACACACCGGAAGGGGATGATGGGCGTTTGCTCAAGCCCAGCCTGTGGATGATGTACTTGCCGGTAATAGTGCTCGCCATGATGTCACTGCTGATAGGCGTGTTTGCGGAGCCTATTATGCTGGTAATGAACCAAATTGGTGAGCAGCTAATGACACCGTCAGGTTACATTGAAGCGGTGCTTGGGGCCTCGGCCAGCGCAGAGGCGGCGCTGCTCGAGCCAGCGGTGCAGGTGGGTGATAGCGGAGAGGAGGTACCATGACCGGCGCAATTTGGAACCTCTTATTAGGCCTAGCCTGGGTGCTGCTCAGCGGCGACTTCTCGGGTTTGAACCTGCTAGTCGGCATGGTATTCGGCTATATCGCCTTGGTGCTGATTGAGCCCCAGGTAGACGCCCTAAAAGGCTATCCTGCCCGGGTGCCGCGTATTATCGGCTTTATCGGCTTCTTTATTAAGGAGCTGGTACGCGCCAATCTGCGGGTTGCCTTCGATATCGTAACACCGCCCTGGCATATGCAGCCGGGGGTGATTGCACTGCCGCTTTCGGCCCGCACCGAAATGGAAATCACCATTGTGGCGAATTTGATCTCACTCACCCCAGGCACGCTGAGCCTGGATGTCTCGGATGACCGTAAAGTGCTCTATATCCACGCCATGTTTTTGGATGACGAGGAGGAGCTGCGGCGCAACCTAAAAGAGATGGAACACCGGGCACTGGAGCTATTTCGTTAATGGATACCGTTATTTTAATCAGCCAGGTGATTATGGGGTTTGCACTGGTGCTGACGTTTGTCCGCGTGGTACGCGGCCCTAGCCTGCCGGACCGCGTGGTTGCCCTGGAGCTATTCTCAACCACCGTGGTGGGGCTTGTCGGTGTGTATGCGATTCAATCGGGCGTCTCGAGCTTCTTGGACGCCGCGATCGTGATTGCGCTGATGGGCTTTTTAGCCGCCATTGGCTTTGCGCGCTTTTTAGAACGTGGAGGGCCGCGGGATGATTGATGTAATTAAAGGGGCCATGCTGCTAACAGGGTCTAGTTTTATGCTGTTAGCCGCCGTTGGTTTACTTCGCTTGCCTGACTTGCTGACGCGTATGCACGCCACCACCAAAGCGGCGGCCCTCGGGGTGATTCTGATCATGCTGGCCTCGGCCATGCATTTTGCTGAAGTGGGCGTGGTGGCGCGTTCGTTCGCCATCATCGTATTCATCTTGATCACCGCGCCCATTGCCGCCCACGTGATTGGGAGGGCCGGATACTTCGTAGGCTCAAGGCTGTGGAGCGGCACGGTGAAAGATGAATTGCGTCCTAACTACGACCCGCTTACCCATGAGCTTAAAAGCGGCATGGAAACCCAGGAAAACGCCAAGCGACACCCGCGTAACACCGACCCAGATTAGCGCGACTAGCACTACCAACGACCTCTTTAAGCCACCTCGTCAGTGGCTTTTTTTATGCCTAAAAAAGCCGAAATAGAGGTGCAATTCTGGAAAACTGTTATGTCAATTTATGTACAATAATTGTACTGTATAAGATATTATGTCCATGTATTACAGCGTAGCGTGGCAACTAGCACGCAGCGAGATGGATAGATGAGACGGAAACAAGACTTACCGCAAAAAGACTGCGTTCAATGCCAGCGCCCATTTACTTGGCGGAAAAAATGGGCGCGCTGCTGGGACGAGGTGCGCTTCTGCAGCGAACGTTGCCGTCGCGAGGCCAAGCAGCACAGCACGCCGAGGAGGCAAGAGCATGAACAGCACGACTGATATTGTCTGGTTGCAGGACAACCTTCGAGTAGCCGACAACCCCTTATTACATTTCGATAGATCCCCCGACCAGCTGCTTTGCCTTTATGTGCTTGATCAGCGCTGGTTAGAAACGGCTGTCCCCGATGATAGTACGCCCAGGTTAGGGCCAGCTCGGCTGCGCTTTTTATGGCAAAGCCTGATGGAGCTGCGCGGCGAGCTATTACAGCGTGGAAGCGACTTATTGGTACGTATTGGCGACCCGGCAGCAGTGGTGGTCGAGATGGCGACCACGCTTAACGCCCGAGAAGTGAGGGTGGCTGAGCACTCAGGGTGCGAAGAGTTGCAAAATATTCATCGCGTTGCAGCGAATCTGCCTGTCAGTTGCCAGCTTCGTCGCTTTGATAGCGGCTACTTGATTGATGCAGCTGCGCTACCCTTTGAACTCGCGAATCTTCCCGCAAGCTTCTCGGCGTTTCGTCGTAGCGTAGAAAAACAGTGCGACATTACCGCCCCGACACCCGCGCCGGTGACCCTACCGACTTGGCCTGAGAGTGCTCCACGTGGCTTTCCACCACTGAAAGCCGTGTGCGAAACGAGCGCTGCGTGGCAGCCAGACCAGCGCCAAGGGTTTGTCTTTGTAGGTGGAGAGTCTGCCGCTAACGACCGCTTGCAGCACTATTTGTGGCGGCAAAATGGTGCAGAGTCCTATAAGAAAACCCGTAACGGGCTATTAGGCGCCAACTTTTCAACTCGCTTCTCCCCCTGGCTGGCACGAGGCTGTCTCACCGCACGCCAAGTGCATCAAGGAGTAAAAGAGTGGGAAGCCGTTAACGGCAGCTGTGAATCCAGCTACTGGATTATTTTCGAGCTGCTATGGCGCGACTACTTTCACCGCGCAGCACAGTTGGAGGGGGCAGCGCTGTTTGGTCGCGAAGAGCTACCTCCGGCGAACGAAGCGTTCAACCGCTGGCGCAATGCCGAAACGGGCGTGCCGTTTATTGATGCGGCCATGCTAGAGCTTAAGCGAACTGGCTGGATTTCAAACCGTGCACGCCAGAACGTGGCAAGTTTTCTGGTGAAGGATCTGCAGGTAGATTGGCGGTTGGGGGCCTGGTGGTTCGAGCACTGCCTGATTGACTATGATGTGGCGAGCAACTGGGGCAACTGGCGCTATATTGCCGGTGTAGGCCGCGACCCGCGCCAAGATAGGTATTTCAACGTACTAAAGCAAGCGGGCCATTACGACCCCAAAGGGCTTTACGTAGCATACTGGCTGCCAGCCCTTGATTCTTTGCCCTTCGGTTTAGAGCGACACCAGCCCTGGCGGATAGCCCCCTCTCAGTTTGAAGCACCCTGTGTGCTGCCTAGTGAATGGCAGCGATGGTTGATTGCTGCCACAGAATTTGAAGAAACGGATGAATAGGTATGATTTCAATGGTCAGTGACCGCCGATTAGCATGGGGACTAGGCCTAGCCGGCTTGCTCCCTTTCATAGGTAGCAGCATTGCCGTTTGGGTGGCGCCTACCGTTTGGAAGGTAAGTTCCATTTACGCTTTTACCTACTATGGCGCTGTCATCCTGTCATTTTTGGGAGGTATTCACTGGGGCAGTGCGCTTCAAGTGCCTCGCGCGAATAATGCCCGACGGCTGATCCTTGCCATGGTGCCCAGCTTAATCGCATGGCCTGCGTTACTGTTTAGCCCGGTAACGGGGTTGTGGGTGCTGTTAGCAGGCTTTGTACTCATGGGCGGTTACGATATTAGCCGCGAGGGGCGAGAAGGCTTTGCTCCTTGGTACCTTAAATTGCGCTGCGTGCTGACTTTTGTCGTCGCCATTTGCCATCTATGCGTTTTGTGGCGCTTAGCGGCCTAGGGGTGGTATCTCCCTCATTTCTGAGCCATCATCCAGCTCACGCCAAGGATTGCTGAGAGAAGAATGCTATGCCGTTAATACCCGTGTCATTACCCGCCGTGTCGCTGAAACATAACAATTCGTTGAATACTCGCCGGGCCGCTGTATTCCCGTTGTTATTCGTTGCCGCTACGACGCTTGCTCTCCACAGCCCTGCCACACACGCCAGCCCGCAACTAATGACCGAGGTAGATGCACGAGCCGCTGAAGAGGTGCGCTATGCCAACTTCAATCAGTGGTTAAGCGAGTTTCGTCGCTATGCCGCCAACCAAGGGATTAGCGAAGCGACGCTAGCCTCCGCCTTTGATGGCCTGCGCTACCGCGAGCGGGTGATTGAATTAGACCGCTACCAGCCTGAGTTCGTACGTGCCATTTGGCAGTATTTGGATAGTGCCGTGTCTACCACGCGTATTACCAATGGTCAGGAGAAGTACGCGCAACACCGTGAAACAGCCCAACAGATGCAGCAGCGCTATGGCGTACCAGCAGAAATCATCGTGGCCATCTGGGGCGTTGAGAGTAACTACGGCAGCAACTTTGGTGATTTTTCGACGCTAGAGTCCCTCGCCACGCTGGCTTATGACGGCCGTCGGCGCGACTTTGCGCGTAGTGAGCTACTTGCCGCGCTGCGTATTATTGACCAGGGCGACATTGCCGCAGAGCAGATGAAAGGCTCTTGGGCGGGAGCGATGGGGCATACCCAGTTTATTCCCAGCAGCTTTGAAGCCTACGCGGTGGATGGCGATGGCGATGGTCGCCGCGATATTTGGGGTAGCATACCCGATGTGATGGCCTCTACCGCGAACTATCTGGCGCGGGCGGGCTGGCAGGCCGGGCAGCCGTGGGGTACCGAAGTCGTGCTGCCTACCTCCTTTGATTACGCCCAAACCGGCCGCAAGAGCAGCGCTGAGTGGGCCGCGCAAGGTGTACGGGCAGTGAACGGTGACCTGCCTTCCTTCGATAGCGCCGCAGTGATTGTTCCGGCAGGGGCCAATGGCCCTGCGTTTATCGTAGGCCCAAATTTTCGCGCCATCTTGCGTTACAACAACGCCACTAGCTATGCGCTAGCCGTGGCTACGCTAGCCGACGCCATTGCTGGGCGAGAGGGCATTTCGCAAGCATGGCCACGCGATGAGGCACCTTTAACCCGTGACGATGTCAGAACGCTCCAGCAGCGTTTGAACAACGCCGGTTACGCGGTAGGCACTGCCGACGGCATTATGGGGCCGAATACCCAGACGGGGCTGCGTGCCTTCCAGCGGGACCAAGGCCTAGTGCCGGATGGCTTTGCCACTCAGTCGCTGTTAGAACGGCTGCGCTAGCGCAGGGCGCTTTCATTGCTGTTCGAATCTTTTTGATAGCTAGGCAAACTTCTCACCAAGGATGAGTCGCAATGGGAAAAGCATTTCTAGGGGTGTTGGGGGCGAGCGTATTGGCTGGTTCCCTGTTGGTCAGTGCTACCGCACAGGCTGAGGATAACGTATTCGGCTGGGTCGAAAACGCTTACATCGAGCCATGGGGGATTGCCGTCAAGGCCAAGTTGGATAGCGGCGCACTTACCTCATCACTGGATGCCCGTGATATCGAGATGTTTGAAAAAGATGGCGAAGAGTGGGTGCGCTTTCGTTTGAAGCTTGAAGACCAGGAGAGCGGCGAGACCTTTAGTGATCAAATCGAGCGCCCACTCTATCGCGAGCAAGCGGTGCGTGGTGCCGGCGGCCGTGACGAACGCCCTGTGGTGCTAATGGATGTGTGCATGGGCGACTCCGTTTACGAAGAGCAGTTCAGCCTACGCAACCGTGAGGAGATGAACTACCCGCTGCTGTTGGGGCGGCGCACCATTAGCCACCTTGGCCTGTTGGATGTGCGCAACACCTTCCTGCAAGAACCCGAGTGTGGGGAGAATGCCACTTACGTTCCCCACGATTCCGAAGACGAGCAGTCTTAAGCGCCTAAAACAGCCGTGACAGTAGCGCTGTGACGGCGGTTTCTACCCGCAGGATGCGAGGGCCTAAGTGCATTCCCTCGCAGCCTGCCGCCAGTAGCTGCTCCACTTCCCACGGGATAAAACCGCCTTCGGGCCCCACCAGTAATAGCGTTGGCTCATCAATACCGCGCGGGCAGGCATTCTCCATGCCTGGGTGGGCAACCAATCCTCTTCGTTCTGTTAGAAGTGCCGGTAGCTGCTCTTCCATAAAAGGACGAAACCCTTTGCAGAGCGTCACGTTAGGCAGTTGAGTATCCCGCGCTTGTTCTAGCCCAAGTATCAAATGCTGATGAATTTTTTCTGGCCGCAGTTCCGGCGACTGCCAGTAACTCTTTTCAACCCGCTTGGTGTGCAGCAGGGTAATCTCTTTGACTCCTAACGCCGTGACGTGCTCCAGCGTGCGTGCCAGCATACGCGGGCGCGGCAGCGCCAGGACAAGATGAACGGGCAGGGCAGGCGGCGGCGGTTCGTTGATATCTTCCAGCGCAAACAGAGCCTGCGTTTTGTTGAGCTCCGTTAGCGTGGCCTTACCCATAGCGCCGCCTTGAATACCCACGGTTAAGCAATCGCCTTCGTTGGCGCGGTGTACTTCATGCAGATGGGTCAGGCGGCGCGCATCGGTAATTCGAGCGTGGTGACCATCGACCTCGCTCGGGTCTAGCAGTATCAAATTCATAGTCGTCGTCTATTGGTCATAGGAAAGGCGTGCTTAACAGCACTAATCCGCTAAGCTGGCTTGCATGGGCGCGTGTTGCAGGCACAATAGCAGCAACGGCGACAAAAGCCTCTATCGCGTTTAAGGAGATGCGCTGTGCGCGTAATTCGCAAATATGCCAACCGCAGGTTGTACGATACTCAGCAGAGTCGTTATGTCACTCTTGAAGACTTGCGGCGTTTAATCATTGAAGAAGAGCCGTTTCGCGTTGAAGACGCCAAGAGCGGCGAAGATCTGACGCGCACCATTTTGCTATCGATCATTATCGAACAGGAGCAGGCGGATAGTGAAGCCGAAGTGTTCTCGAACGACCTGCTGGCCCAGTTGATCCGTGTGTACGATATGTCCTCACCGCTGCCGCTGGCGCGTTATTTGGAGCAGGGCACCCAACTGATGCTGGAGCAGCAAAAGCGCATGCAGACCCAGTGGCAGCAGGCGATGCGCCACTCACCCATTGAGTTTATGCGTGAACTGGCCGAAGAGAATATGCGCTTTTGGCAAAATGCGCTGAACCAGCCTACCCAAACGGATGACGACGACAAAACGGACAAAAACTCCTAATCCCCCTTTAGGCCACGTCAGGGACGCGTTGTGGCATAATGCGCCCCAACGACGCTCTCCCGTTTGAGAAGGATACCCATGAAAGTTTTGATGATCGGTGGCGGTGGCCGCGAACATGCCCTTGCTTGGAAACTTGCCCAATCCAAGGATGTCGAGCAAGTGTTTGTGGCGCCTGGCAACGCAGGGACCGCCACAGAGCCTAAGCTGACTAACGTCGCAATTAACGCGACTGACTTGGATGCCTTGGTGGCGTTTGCCCAGCAAGAGCAGATTGCGCTAACCGTGGTGGGCCCAGAAGCTCCGCTGGTGGAAGGCGTAGTGGATCGGTTCCAATCCGCTGGTTTGACCATCTTCGGACCCAGCCAGCGCGCGGCACAGTTGGAAGGTTCCAAATCGTTCACCAAAGACTTTCTGGCCCGCCATCGCATTCCCACCGCCGATTACCAAACCTTTACCGCTGTCGAGCCAGCATTGGCGTATTTAGCTGATATGGGCGCGCCCATTGTGATTAAGGCCGATGGCTTAGCGGCAGGTAAAGGCGTGATTGTCGCCATGAGCGAAGCGGAAGCCGAAGCGGCAATCCGGGATATGCTCGAAGCCAACGCCTTTGGTGACGCTGGCGCGCGAGTGGTTATCGAAGAGTTTTTGGAAGGTGAAGAGGCCAGCTTTATCGTCATGGTGGATGGCGAAAACGTCGTGCCCATGGCCACCAGCCAAGACCATAAGCGTGCCTACGATGGCGACACCGGCCCCAATACCGGCGGTATGGGAGCCTACTCCCCGGCACCGGTAGTGACACCAGAAGTAGATGCGCGGATTATGGAGCAAGTGATTTTGCCCACCGTGCGTGGCATGGCGGAAGAGGGCAACGCCTACACCGGTTTCCTGTATGCCGGGCTAATGATTGACCCGCAAGGCAATCCCAAAGTGATTGAGTACAACTGCCGCTTTGGTGACCCGGAAACCCAGCCGATTATGATGCGCCTTACTTCCGATTTAGCGGCGCTCTGTTTAGCAGGTGCCAAGGGCGAACTGGCAGACAAGCAGTGCGAGTGGGATAGCCGCGCGGCGGTGGGCGTGGTGTTGGCGGCAGGTGGCTACCCCGGCAGCTACCGCAAAGGTGACGTGATTCATGGCCTTGCCGATGCGGAGCAGGCTCAGTGTAAAGTCTTCCATGCAGGGACGGCGCAAAACGCAGAGGGTGATATCACCACTGCTGGCGGTCGCGTGCTGTGTGTGACCGCCCTGGGCGATAGCGTCTCAGCTGCCCAGCAGCAGGCGTACCAAGGGGTTAAAGCGATTCACTGGGATGGCGTTGAGTTCCGTCGTGATATCGCTTTCCGTGCCATCGCGCGCGAGCAGTAATTACCGGCCTTTTAAGGTCAAACCGTCACCCGATAAGGAGTTGAACTATGGAGCGTGTTTCGCTGGAGTTCCCTAACGCAGCGGTTATCCATCGTCATCCGCTGACTGTGCGGGTGACGGATATGAACTACGGCCGCCATCTGGGGCATGATGCTCTGGTATCGCTGCTTCATGAGGCTCGCATGCAGGCCTTCGCCGCCCTCGATCTGCCCGAGTGGGATATGCACGGCTACCCAAGCGTTGTGGTTGACCTCGCCGTGCAGTATCAACAGGAGGCCCGCTTTCCCGATGCGCTGGTGATAGAAACGGCAGTGCCCGACCCAGAAGGCAAAGCCTTAACGGTGTTCCATCGGGTGACTAAGGCGGAAACGGGCGATGTGGTGGCTACCGCTCGGGTAAATAAACTACTGATAGACTTGGCTGCTGGCCGCCCGGTAGCGATTCCCGATGCGGTGAAGCAAACGCTTGCTGATGCAAGGGGGGGATAATGTCCCGAGAATATCCCATCATCGCGGTAACGGGTTCGTCAGGGGCGGGTACCACTACCGTGCGCCGCAGCTTCGAGCGCATGTTTTTGCGTGAAGATGTGCATGCTGCCATGGTCGATGGTGATGCGTTTCACCGCTATACCCGCGATGACCTAAAGCGCATTTTCCGTGAAGAGCCAGAGCGTAAAGATGAGCTATCCCACTTTGCTGTAGAAGCCAACTTGCTTGATCGCCTGGAAGGGCTGTTTATCGAGTATGGGGAGCACGGTGCTGGCACCTTCAGGCACTATATCCATGCGGAAGATAAGCAGAAAATTGAAGCCGGGTATCGGGTGGGCACCTTCACCGAGTGGCAGTCGCTGCCTTGCGGTACCGATCTGCTGTTTTACGAAGGACTGCACGGCGGGTTAGTGACCCAAGAGTACGATATTGCCCGCCATGTGGATCTATTGGTGGGTGTTGCGCCGACCATGAATCTGGAGTGGATTCAAAAGATCGACCGGGACACGAAGCTGCGCGGCTACTCTCAGGAAGCGGTGATCGACACTATCTTGGGCCGTATGGATGACTATGTGCGCTATATCCAGCCACAGTTTTCCCGTACCCATATCAACTTCCAACGGGTGCCCACGGTCGATACGTCCAACCCCTTTGAAGTGCAGGATATTCCGACCGATTCGGAGTCGTTTGTGGTCATCCGTTTCCGCGACCCTTCAACCGTCGATTTCCCTTGGTTACTGGCGATGATTAAAGACTCCTTTATGACCCGCCCGCATACCCTGGTGGTGCCCGGCGCTCGTATGTCATTGGCGATGGAGCTGATTCTGGCACCGCTGGTTCGCCACTTACTGTCGCAGCGCCGTTTTCGCTAACGGGGTAAGCGGGGCTGCCTTTTATCGATAATAAACGCGCCAAACCTAAGGAGGCCGCGATGGAGTGCCTGTTCTGCAAAATTATTAACCGCGACATTCCCGCTGATATCGTGTTTGAAGATGAGCACGTGCTGGCGTTTAACGACATTAGCCCTCAAGCGCCGACCCATCAGCTTATTATCCCTAAAAAGCATATCTCGACGCTTAACGATATTGCCGCCGACGACCTAGCCCTCGTAGGCCGCTTGCAACACACCTCCGCGCAGCTTGCTAAGCAGCAGGGGTTTGCCGAGGATGGCTACCGTGTGGTGATGAACTGCAACGAAATGGGCGGGCAGACCGTCTACCATATCCATATGCACTTAATGGGGGGGCGCGAGTTTACCTGGCCCGCAGGCTAAACTGTCTCGCCAGCCAACGGTAAACAGCCATCCATAAAAAAGCCCTGCGGCGGGAAACGCCAGCAGGGCTTTTGCATTGCGTAACGCCTAAAACATTAGGCGTCGATGCGCTTGTACTTCATGCGCTTGGGCGTGTCATTACCGACGCGTTTCTTGTGATCTTCTTCGTATTCGGTGTAGTTACCGTCGAAGAACACCACTTCTGAATCGCCTTCAAACGCCAGAATATGCGTGGCGATACGGTCCAGGAACCAGCGGTCGTGAGAAATCACCATGGCGCAGCCAGGGAAGGCGAGCAGGGCTTCTTCCAGGGCACGCAGGGTTTCAATATCCAGGTCGTTAGAGGGCTCGTCCAACAGCAGCACGTTAGCCCCTTGTTTCAGGGTTTGTGCAAGCTGAAGGCGGCCACGCTCACCACCGGAAAGCTCATCCAGGCGCTTCTGCTGGTCGTTGCCTTTGAAGTTAAAGCGACCAACGTAGGCCCGCGAAGAAACTTCATAGCCATTGATGTTGAGAATATCCTGGCCATCGGACACTGCTTCCCAGACAGTTTGCTTGTCGTCTAGGGCGTCACGCAGCTGCTCAACGTAGGCGATATCAACGGTTTCGCCGATTACCACTTCGCCAGCATCCGGCTGCTCTTTGCCCGTTACCAGCTTAAACAGCGTCGATTTACCGGCACCGTTACCGCCCACAATGCCAACAATCGCCCCTTGGGGAATGGTAAAGGAGAGATCCTGGTAGAGCAGTTTGTCGTCAAAACGCTTGGTGACGTTGTGGAACTCGATCACTTTGTCACCCAGGCGCGGGCCAGGCGGAATGTAGATCTCGTTGGTCTCATTACGCTTCTGGAAATCGCCAGACTGCATCTCTTCAAAGCGGTTAAGACGTGCTTTGCTCTTTGCTTGGCGGCCTTTAGCGTTGCTGCGTACCCACTCAAGCTCTTGTTTGATGGCTTTCTGACGAGACGCTTCCTGTTTGGCTTCTTGGGTCAGGCGCTGCTCTTTCTGCTCAAGCCACTGGGAGTAGTTGCCTTCAAACGGAATGCCTTGGCCGCGGTCCAGCTCAAGAATCCAGCCCGCGACGTTATCCAAGAAGTAACGGTCGTGGGTAATCGCAACGACAGTTCCGTTGTAGTCGTGCAGGAAGCGCTCCAGCCACGCCACGGATTCAGCATCCAGGTGGTTGGTGGGCTCGTCCAGCAGTAGCATGTCCGGGCTTGAGAGCAGCAGGCGGCAAAGCGCCACACGACGACGCTCACCACCAGAGAGATTGCCGACTTTGGCATCCCACGGCGGAAGGCGCAGCGCTTCTGCGGCTACCTCCAGCTTACGCTCAAGGTTGTGGGCATCGGCAGCTTCAATGATGTTCTCAAGCCGCGCCTGCTCTCTGGCCAGGGCGTCAAAGTCGGCATCGGGTTCGGCGTAGGCGGCGTATACCGCGTCTAGCTTTTCCTGCGCCTCTTTGATGGCACCTAAGGCCTCTTCGACGGTATCCCGAACGTTTTTCTCGTCGTCCAGCTGCGGCTCCTGGGGCAGGTAGCCCACGTTGATGCCGGGCATCGGACGAGCTTCACCTTCAAACTCTTTATCGACACCGGCCATAATGCGCAGCAGCGTGGATTTACCGGCACCGTTTAAGCCCAGTACGCCGATCTTGGCGCCAGGGAAGAACGAGAGCGAAATATCCTTGAGAATTTGCTTTTTGGGCGGCACTACTTTGCCAACCCGATTCATGGTGAATACGTATTGCGCCATGGAAATCCGTTAGGTTGTGGTAAAAGCGAGACCAGCAAATATGCTGGCTTGGTGCACAGATGATAGTGCCCAGCGCGGCTAAAGGCCAGCAAAGCAGTGGGGCAAGCGTAGAGTGGTCAAGCCGCAAAGATAAGGGGCACTCATTTGGGTGCCCCTCGGGTATGTCCACCTTGAAAACGCTTAACAGATTGGCAAGGCGCTACTCTTCTTCGTCCCAGTCATCTTCAATCGCGCGCTGTAAGCGACGCTCTTCAAGCCACGCTTCTACCTGACGGCGAGCGCGCAGGGTATCCGCTTTACTGGGTTTGCTTTTACCGTAGTGATCGTCGTTGACTGCATCCAAGTTATCAAACTCGTCAGCATCAAGCCCATCGTTGGTGTAGGTTTCACGATTTAAGGGGTCACGGCTCATGGTATGCCCTCCAACCCAAGCCGGCGCACCGGCATCACAACGGCTCCTTACCCAACAGAAGCAAAGTAAGAAGCGCCTAACGCTAAACAAGCGCCTAGCCGCTATATAACGCCACTTGGATTGAAGTTCAAGCCCTATCTTTGTTTTTATGATGACAAATGTTTATTTGGCGTTTTCCTGCTGATTTTTTAGCGCTGCCAGTGCCAATTGGGCCTCAACTCGTTCGGTCACATCTTTCTGAACACCGATGTAGTACATCAAGTTGTCGGCTTCGTCATAAACTGGCGTAATTGACAGCTCATTCCAGAACATAGTGCCGTCTTTACGGTAGTTACGCAGCACTTCCCGCGAGGGGCGGCCATCCTGTAACGCTTCGCGAATCGACGATAGCGCATCCTGGTCGCGGTCTTCGTTTTGCAGAAAACGGCAGTCGCGATACAGAATTTCATCCGCACTGTAGCCCGTTAAGCGCTCAAAGCCCTTATTCACGTAAATCAGGATGTTTTCGTCACCTTCCTGCTCCGCAACGACGATGCCATCTTCAGAAGCGTCAATAATGCGCTCAAGTAACTCCGGGTTGATCAAGGGAGATCGTTTCATCAATGGATTCCTGTTGCTTTCGTTCTTTCGTAGCCGTGGCGCTGTTCATCAACGCGGGGCTCTCTTACTGCAGGACGATGCGGAATTTCACACCACCGAATAGAGGTAGAATAGCAAAAAAACAGCTCTCTACCGCCAACTGCTGCCCATCATGGCGAGCGTTGCGGTGCTTTGCAATCAACAACGCTATTCGGCTTCCGGTAACCGCTGTGCGCTGAACACCGCCCCCGCTGCCGTGAGCGCCAAGACCACCAGTAGCATGGCACTCCCTAGCCATTGCGCTAACGCGCCAATAATACCCCCGACAACCAGCATCAGTACGCCCGTAAGCGTATTGGAAAGCGCTACGTAAAGGGCGCGATTGTCTTGGCTGGCAATATCCACCAAATAGGTTTTGCGACCCAGGCGAACACCGTGATGCACAATCACCAATAGCGCATAAATAGCGGCATAGGGTAAAACGCTCTGCGTCCAGTCACCCGGCAACCAAGCTAAGGCCGCGCCTAATAGGCAGCACAGCACGGTACCCACGGCGGCGTCGCGCATTACCCGACGGCTGGATTGATCCGCGCGTTTTCCCCATATCGGGCTTGCCACCATAGCGGCTAGGCCGGATACCACCACTAAAATGCCTAGGCCGCCCAGCTCGGTTCCGCTCTGCTGCTGGCCGAGTAGCGCCAGGTAAGGCAGCGCCAGCGCGCTTGAAAGTAGCAGGGCCCTAGCGACATTGAAGTGTAAAAACGTGCGGTCTTCACGCAGTAGAGATAGCCCCAGCTTAATGCTATCCCAGGCGTTTTCACCGCCCTCGACGGCACCAGGCACCTCCTTGATGCGGGCAGCGCACAGCGCATTGAGCAACCAGCCCGCAGCCGCCACACCCAGCAGTATGGCCAATGCCAAATTGCCCGGGCGGTCACCGAACCACATCAATACACCACCGGCAACCAGCGTTGAGCCCCCCGCGACGCTGCCGCTCCAGCCCATCAAAGTGCCTCGGCGGCGTTTGGCGATGGTTTTACCGAGCACATCCTTGGTAGCAATGGAGGAGAGCCCCCGTGCCAAAGAGAGCATGACCAACGCGGCCAACACCAACGAGCCAATAGCCCCGCTGCCCATTAGAGCCAGTAACGCCAAAGCAATAGCCGCCATCGCCTGCAGCACAGCCCCCGCCACCCACACCCACTTGCGCTGGGGTTTTAGACGAATAAAGCCAGCCACAAAAAGCTGGGGGAGGAGAGCGCCTGCTTCACGAATCGGTACTAATAACCCCACCATCCATACCGGAGCGCCGATAATACCCAGCAGCCAGGGCAGCACTAAGCGGGCGCTCGACAGCTCATCCGCTAACTTATTGCCTAACGAAGCGAAAAGGTGCAGGAAAAAGTTGTGCGGCTGCTCTTGGCAGGCATCGTCAGGTATATCGTCGCACATACGGCTGTCGTCATCGCCTGTCAGCCACTCGTATAACTGCGTCTGTGAAACATCCGGTTGAGCCATGTCGGTTCCTTGGCGATTGCTAATTTAAGATGACAGAATGCCTACTTAGGATGCCACACTGTATTTTAAAACCTGTATTTAAAAAGCCCTGCGTTCCAGAAGGCTGTGCTTTAAAAACCTGTGTTTCAAAGGAACGGATAGATAAGGACGCAAAAAGATGACCCGCATTCAAATTCGCTACTGTACCCAATGCCAGTGGCTGTTGCGTAGCGCCTGGTATGCCCAAGAACTTCTCTCCACGTTTGGCGAGCAGCTAACAGAGGTCGCGCTCTCCCCCTCCCACGGCGGTACGTTTGAGATCTGGTGTGGCGACACGCTGCTATGGGAGCGCAAGCGCGATGGTGGCTTTCCCGACATCAAAACACTCAAGCAGCAAGTGCGTGACCAGATCGACCCTGCCCGCGACCTGGGGCATATCGACCGATGACCCAAGACCGACAGGCGATGCTGTATGGATTGGGCGCTGTAGCACTGTGGTCGACCGTTGCCACCGCCTTCAAGGTAGCCCTTGCATGGATGAGCCCCCTGGAGCTGATGTGGATAGCGGCGCTGGTTTCCTGGCTGTTGATGGGCGCACTGGTCATCAAACAGGGCAATATGGCGCTAGCGCTGCGCCAAGGCTGGCGAACAGCGCTCTGGGCCGGGCTAATGAACCCCGTGGCGTACTATCTGGTGCTATTTGCCGCCTATGACCGGCTGCCGGGTCAAGAGGCCATGGCGCTGAACTACACCTGGGCGCTTGCCATGGCGTTTCTGGCAGTGCCGCTACTGGGGCACCGCTTAACCCGCCTGGATGTGGCGGCGGGGTTGGTGGCCTATAGCGGCGTTTGGGTAATTGCTACGCGGGGCAATGTATTCAATGTGGCGTTTGAAGACCCGCTGGGCGTGCTGCTGGCGCTCTCATCAACCCTATTGTGGGCACTCTACTGGCTGCTCAACGCGCGGGATCAACGACAACCCCTGGTAGGCCAGTGGCAAAATTTTAGCGTTGGGTTACCGGTGCTAACCATGTTGTTACTGCTTGGCCCCGGTGTGCAATGGCATGGCTGGCCCGCGCTAGGCGCAGGCGTTTACGTCGGCCTGTTTGAAATGGGCGTAGCCTTTGTGCTTTGGCAACTGGCCGTACAAACAGTCTCCCGCACGGCCAAAGTCTCGAACCTGATCTTCCTATCCCCGCCGGTATCGCTGCTGCTGCTCTACTTGGTGGTGGGGGAGCCAATGCTCCCCTCCACGCTGGTGGGGCTAGTGCTTATTTTATGCGGGCTTGGAATACAGCAGCTGCCAGGTAAACGAGAAAAGCGCGCAGCATAAAGATGGATTAAATCGTCAACCTACGACCTCTTTGTGTAATAACGCCATGCTATTAGGCATTAATAATGTATGTGGACCGCGGGAAGCCACCGTGCCCAACGCCAACCGCCGCAAGCTGCCTATTGGCATCCAAACGTTTTCAGATATTCGGGAAGGAAATTATCGAACATCGCGAAAAACCTCGTACTTCTAGTGCGAGGAGGGATAGCGAGGGGCGCGAGAGCGCCCCTAGTCCGGCCTCGATTGTTGCTCAATATACTGCTTGACCATGCTCAGGGGGGCGCCTCCGACACTTCCCGCAAAGTAGCTTGGACTCCACAGCGAGTTCTTCCGGTAGGCGGGCTGCACCAGTTCAGGGTGTAGTAACTTCATCCGCCGGCTGGATACCCCCTTCAAACTATTCACCAGCTTGGATACCGCCACTTTGGGTGGAAAGTTGACAAGCAAATGGACGTGATCGGTTTCACCGTTGAACTCCTGTAGCTCCGCCTCGAAGTCCCGACACACTCGGTCGAAAAGTAATTCGAGGGAGTTGAGATGCGCGCCGGTAAACACCTTGCCCCGATACTTGGTGACGAAGACCAAATGGACGTGGAGTTCAAAAACGCAGTGCCTTCCTGTTCTAATAGCTTGTTTGGTTTCCATAGACCAAGTATATTCGAAGCCATGAAGCAGACCAAGACCCTCAAGGTTCGAGTGAAGGACAAACACGCCGCCGAGCTTAACCGCATGGCCCGCAGCGTGAATTTTGTTTGGAACTACCTCAACGAACTGTCTTCCCGAGCCATTCGGGAGAAAGGTCTGTTTCTGTCTGCCTACGACATGCACCCCTATACCAAGGGTGCTGGCAAGGACCTCGGCCTGCACAGCCAAACGCTGCAATGCATCGCTGCTGAATACGTTGCCCGCCGCAAGCAGTTCAAAAAGCCCCGCTTGAATTGGCGCAAGTCCGGCGGTGTGCGCCGCTCACTTGGCTGGATTCCGGTCAATACCGGCGCGGCCAAGTGGAAGAACGGGCAGGTATTTCACAACGGCACCTACCTCAAGGTGTGGGATAGCTACGGCCTGTCGACATACAAGTTCCGTGCCGGCAGTTTCAACGAAGATAGCCGGGGCCGGTGGTATTTCAATGTTGCGGTCGAGGTGGACGTTCAACCGACGCTTGGGCAGGGCGCCGTTGGCATCGACCTTGGGCTCAAGGATGTGGCCACCTGTAGCGATGGAGAAAGGCTGGAAAACAGCCGCTTCTACCGCCGCATGGAAGACCAGTTGGCGACAGCCCAACGTGCCCGTAACAAGCGGCGGGTAAAGGCTATTCACGCCAAGATCAAGAACCGTCGCCAGGACGCGCAGCACAAGTTTTCCCGGAAACTCGTCAATCAGTACGGCGAAATCGTCGTGGGCGATGTTTCCTCAACCAAGCTCGCGAAGACCAAGATGGCCAAAAGCGTTTACGACGCTGGCTGGTCACAACTGAAAACGATGCTGGAATATAAATGCGCTCACGCAGGCATCGTCTTCAAGGTCGTTCGCGAAACCAACACCACCCGCGCCTGTTCGTCGTGCGGCTCGCTTAGCGGGCCGCAGGGCGTCAACGGGTTGCGAGTAAGGGGCTGGGAGTGCGTGGAGTGTGGTGTACTCCACGACCGGGACGTGAATGCGGCCCGGAATATCCTCAGTCTCGGGGCAGGACGTTGCCCTCAAGAAGTTGGAATCCCCGTCCTTTAGGCGGGGAGGACGTCAACGCTCATGATTCCTCCCATTCTGCTGCCAGACGCTGCGCTGTATCGATATCGTTTTGCTGTGTGCTTTTATCGCCACCACACAACAGGATGACAAGCTCGTTACCGCGTTGTTTAAAATAGACACGATATCCTGGGCCATGATGAATACGCAGTTCACTGATGCCTTGGCCAACAGGTTTTACATCGCCAGCCAATCCATTGGCCAGCCTGAAAATACGGGCGGCAATTTGGCGCGCGAATCGCTGAGCTTACGTTCCCACCGCCGGAAAATGTCAGTCTGTTTAATAGCAAGCATGAAAACATAGAAGTTCTTAGACTACATGCGTGCAAGGCATGAAAAAATGGCGTTGCTCAGCGAGTCAGTGCCGTACGCAAAGTACGCTACTGAGAAGAAGCCTGGTACGTCTCTTCCAACATGGGCTCAAGCGCTGGCCACACGTTATCCAAGATAATCGGCTGGGCCTCAGCGGTAGGGTGAATACCATCGCTTTGCATCAGTTGTTTATTAAGCGCGATGTCTTCCAGCAAGAAAGGCACTAACGAGAGATCGTACTCCTCCGCTAGGGAGTGATAGACCCCAGTGAAAGCATCGCGGTAGGCTTGGCCGTAGTTTGGTGGAATATCGATACCCAGCAGCAGTACCTCAGCATCAGCTTGTTGGCTCTGCTCAATCATGGTGGCGAGATTGGCGCGCATCTGGGCAGGTGGTAAACCGCGTAAACCATCGTTGCCGCCAAGTTCTAAAAGAACGATATCTGGCTGCTGCTGTCCGATAATATCGGCAAATCGTTGGGCGCCGCCTGAGGTGGTTTCCCCGCTGATGCTGGCATTTACCACCTGCGCGTCGTCTTCCAGGCGCTCCGCGAGCAGCGTTACCCAGCCTTGATCCTGCTCAATGCCGTAGGCAGCGCTTAAGCTATCGCCCATTATTAGCAGTGTAGGTGGCTCTTCGGCGTAAAGGGGCGCAGTGCTTATTAAAGCGACCAGCGCAAAAGCGCACGAAAATCCAAGGCGAGCCGTGACTCGATCAGCCAGTTTTTGAATTGCTAAAGGGAATCCACGCTTCATGTCCTACTCCTCTGACCCTACGTCCAATATGCCCACCGAAGACGCTCCCACGCGTCAGCCCTCCACCGACACACCACAGGCCAAGAAGGTTCCCCACGAAGCAGCCAGTCAGCCAGTGCTAAAGGCGGAAAAGCTTGCCAAGCGAGTGATCAGTGGTGAGCGCACTCTCACCATCTTACACGACCTTTCCCTAAGCGTGGCAGCAGGAGAAAGCGTGGCGATCCTGGGTAAAAGCGGGGCGGGGAAATCAACGCTATTAGGCCTGCTGGCAGGGCTGGACACCCCCAGCGATGGCGAGCTAACGCTTTTCGGTCACGCGTTAAGCCGCTTGGATGAAGATGGCCGCGCCGCACTGCGGGCAGGGCGAGTGGGGTTCGTGTTTCAAAACTTTCAGCTGTTGCCGACCCTCAGCGCGCTGGAAAACGTGCTGCTGCCGCTAGAACTCTCTCCCCGCGCCGGAGAAACCCGTACTGCTCAGCAGTGGTTGGAGCGTGTAGGGCTTGGCGAGCGGACTTCCCACCAGCCCAAACAGCTCTCTGGCGGTGAACAGCAGCGTGTCGCCATTGCGCGTGCCTTCGTGACCGACCCTGAGCTGGTGTTTGCCGATGAGCCGACTGGCAACTTGGACCCGGATACCGGCGCGCAGATCATCGACCTGCTCTTCACGCTCAATAAAGAAGCGGGCACAACGCTGATTCTCGTCACCCACGACCACGCCTTAGCGCGCCGCTGCGACCGCTGCCTGCGCCTGACCAACGGCCAGCTCGTCCCGTTCGAGCCAGCCCCAGCCAACAGCGGGGAAGGCGATGAGTGATATTAATTGGCGATTAGCGGCGCGTAGTCTCAAGCGCGACCTGCGCGCGGCGGATGTACGGGCGCTGTTTGTCGCGCTGGTACTGGCGGTGGCCGCTTCCACCATGATTGCCTTCTTTCTTGATCGCTTGGAGCGTGGCCTTGAGCGCCAAGCCGGGCAGATGCTGGGGGGCGATTTAGTGCTCGAACAGCGCGACCCTTTCCCAGAAGAGCTGCGCAATACGCTAGAGCAGGCGGGTTTTACGCTGAGCGACCAAGTGGATCTGGTCTCCATGATCAGCCAGGGGGAGCGCTTCCAGCCCGCCAGCCTCAAAGCGGTAGATGACGTGTACCCGCACTACGGTGTTTCTCACGTAGATAGGGGCAGCGGCGTCGAGCAAATCGCCTCTGGCCCACCTGCAGGCGAAGCCTGGGCCGACCCACGGCTAGCCGAGCTGATCGATATCGAGATTGGCGACCGCGTGCAGGTGGGGCAAACGGAGCTGACCATTAGCGGAATTATCGAACGCGAAGCGGACCAGTCCGCAGGTTTTGGTAACTTTAACCCGCGCTTGATGCTCAATACCGCTGACCTTGAAGCCACTGGCCTGGTGCAGCCAGGGTCGCGCATTGAGTTTGAACTGCTGGCCGCCGGGCCGCCCGCCGCGTTAGATCAGGTGCAAGGCTTGTTGGCACAGCTACGGCGCGACGGCGTAGAGGTGCGTGATGTGCGGGTAGACCGCCCGCAGTTGGGTAATGCCCTGCAACGTGCGGAAAGCTACTTAGGCCTTGCCGGATTAGCAGCGGTGCTGTTGGCTGGGGTGGCGGTTGCTATGTCGACCCGCCGCTACGTAGAGCGTCACCTGGATACCGCCGCGCTGCTGCGCTGCTTTGGTGCCAGCCAGTATCAGCTTGTGACGATTTTCAGCCTGCAACTCATTGGGCTGGCGTTAATGGCCTCCCTCATTGGCGCGCTGCTGGGCTTGGTAGGCCAAGCAGTGCTGCTGTGGCTATTGACCAGCTTTCTGCCCATGACGCTGCCACCCCCTGGCATTATGCCGCTATGGCTCGGTATCTTCACCGCGCTGGCGGTGCTGGTCGGGTTTGCAGGGCCAACGCTGCTGCGTATCAAGCAGGTGAGCGCGCTGAAAGTCCTGCGCCGAGAGCTGGACCCGCTGCCGTCCGCCGCTTGGCTGGTGGTGGGGGTGGCCAGCATCGTATTTGGCGGCCTGCTGTGGCTCTATTCAGGCAGCTTCCCTCTAGCCTTGGCGCTTCTGGTGGGTGGCTCGGCTTTACTGGCGCTGCTGTGGGGCGTGAGTTCTTTATTGCTGAATGGTTTGCTTCGCGCTGTGCAGCGCCTTAAGGGCGGTGGCGAGTGGGTTCAGGCATTTCGCTTGGGCGGGCGTCAACTGGCCCGCCGCAAGCAGGCGGGGCTTGGCCAACTGCTGGCATTTTCAGTCACGTTTTTTGCCATGGCGATGATCGTCCTGGTGCGTGGGGATCTGCTCACTACTTGGCAAGACCAGCTCCCAGAAGATACGCCCAATTACTTTGCCATCAACATTCAGCCCGGCGAGCGGGATGCGTTCGAGCAAGCGGTGGCGCCTCGGGTCGATACCCAAAGCACCCTTTACCCCATGGTACGTGGGCGTATTACCGAGATTAACGGACAAGCGCCCAGAGATGCTGTTCCCGCCGATGCCCGAGGCGACAACTCGCTGCGTCGTGAGTTAAACCTCACCTGGCAATCCGAGTTGCCCGAAGGCAACCAAGTGGTGGCAGGGCAGTGGTTTACGCCTGCCAGTGAGCCAGAAGGTTGGATGAGCGAAGTGGACGCGACGCCTTCGAGCGACTCAGAAACTGTCCCCATTTCGGTAGAAGATGGTTTGGCTGAGCGTCTTGGTTTGGGATTGGGAGACGAAATCACATTCGCCGTGGGCAGCGACAGCATCACAACACGCATTGAAAGCCTGCGTAGCCTGAATTGGGACAGCTTTAACCCAAACTTCTTCGTGATCTTCCCGCCCGGCGTATTGGAATCGTTCGGCCATAGCTTCATCACCGCTTTCCATCTGCCAGACGAAGAGCAGGGCTTGGTGCGTGAACTGGTCAGCGACTTCCCCGGCGTTTCGCTGCTCAACGTGGATGCCATTCTAGGGCAGGTGCGCGATGTGTTGACTCAGGTGACTCGCGCGGTAGAGCTCGTGCTTATTCTGGTGCTGTTAGCGGGCGTGAGTGTGCTCTACGCCGCGCTTACTGCCAGCCGCCCGGTACGCGCCCACGAGAGTGGCCTGCTGCGGGTATTTGGTGCAGGCAACCGAATGATCTCCCGCGTGCAAGGGGCCGAATATGCCTTGCTCGGGTTTGCCAGTGGCCTGCTAGGAGCGGTGCTTGCAGAGCTCGCCACCGCCGCACTCTACCTCTACTGGCTCGACTTAACCCCGCGCCTGCATATCGGCCTATGGCTAACGCTACCCATCGGAGGCGCGCTGCTGATAGGTATCATCGGCCACGCGCTCTCCTACAGCCTGCGTAGACAAGCCCCCGCCGCCAGTTTAGGGCTGCTGGGCGAGGCTTAATCTACAGCCATAAAAACTCCCTCCTACAGCAGTTTATCGGGACATTGCCGAAGGCAGTTGTAGGAGGGCACCTGATTAGGCGATGAAGACACGATTGTGGGAGGCCAATTTATTGGGCGACGGCGGCGCCAGCCGCCCTTAGCCTGCCGAGGCACCAGTGCCTTCATCATCGCGAGCTAAAGCCCCTTATATGGACCCGTCCCGTTGAGCAAGCAAGCTATAAGACCAACACGGGGAAGGACTGCACGCTTATATCCGGCCTTTTAGAGTAGCTACTCTATTGGCCCTGATGGAATGCGCGCTCTCTGCTCTTAATCTCCTACGCGGCCTCAATGGGCCAGGGGGCTTCACAGGGTGACAGAGAGCCGGTCTTACCGGTGTGCCATCAAATGTCTTACTCACGCAACCTCGGGAGTGCTCACCTCAGTACCCGGATGAGCCTAAGTGAATCGTTTGCCTCTCTATGCTTGGTAAGGTTGTTTATAAGCAAGGATTGACCAGCAGATCCGCGCCATCTTGTTGGCTAGCGCCACGATGGCCTTTCGTTGGCCTACCCGCGCTGCTAACTGAATAATCCATTGCGCTAAACGATCCGGGTGCTCCTGGCGTTGAAACTTCCTTAACGCGGACCTAGCGCCATGGACAAGTTGGCGCCTTACTTCGCTATTGCCACGCTTGGTGAT
>NZ_JBITWC010000018.1:0-526 GCF_044543515.1 Vreelandella lionensis
GCCGTGCGATGAGGGTGGTGAGTCAGGCCGCGAGTGTACGCCTGCTCTAAACGCAACGAACCCACCAAAATAGGTGGGTTCGTCAGCAGTCTGAAACCCCGCCGAAGCGGGGTTTTTTGTTGCGAGCACTTACTCTTGCGAGTTTTGCTGTGCCTGCTGCTTGCGTAGTTCGCGCGGGTCGTTATGGGCACGACGGCGACGACGCGGTTTTGGCGCCTCTTCATCAGCTGCCGGGGCCTCGCTAACGGGCTCTGCCGCTGGCGCATTGTCGGCGGGTTGCGCTGACACTTTCTCTTGCGCTTCTGGAGCAGGGGCCGTTTCCATCTTGGTAGCCGTCTCGTCGTGAGCTTCAGCAGCTGGCTGCTCGCTCGCTTCGATTGAAGGCTCTTGATCCGCCGCCGGTGAAGGTGTTTTCGCGGTTGAGGGCTCTTCACTGACTGTTGGTGCTGAAGCTTCTTCATCCGTAGAAGGCGCTGCTTCGGCGTTGGCAACCGGAGTGTCTTTAACGCTATCCTGCTCAGCAGTC
>NZ_JBITWC010000018.1:624-90718 GCF_044543515.1 Vreelandella lionensis
TCTCAGCAGTCTCAGCAGTCTCAGCAGTCTCAGCAGTCTCAGCAGTCTCAGCAGTCTCAGCAGTCTCAGCAGTCTCAGCAGTCTCAGCAGTCTCAGCAGTCTCATTCGCTACCGTCTGAGTCTGAGGCTCTTCTGTGGGCACTGTGCTTTCAGCAGCAGCTTCTGCCGCACTTGCTTCTGCAGCTGCGTCATTCGCTTTAGGCTCGCTCTCTGCGACGTGCTCGGCAGCGGTTTGCGGCGCTTCCGTGGCGTCTTGGGCTGCGGTTTCTTGAGCCACCGGCGGCTGTTCCGCTTTGAGGTCGTCAGTTTGAGCATCGGCGGCCTTGGTCTCGTCAGCGTTTGGCGCGCTCAAGGCTGCTGCATCGCTGCTGTCAGCCGCTGGTGTGCTGGTGGCTTCGTGCTGCACTGACTCAGGCTGAGCCTGACGGCGCTGGCGCGTCGACTTGCGCGCTTTGTCGGCGCTGTTGGCCGGGCGCTCAGCAGTTGTGCTGTCATCCGCTGCCGCTTGAGCCTGCTCAGCGCTATCGTCTTTTTCGCTGCTTACTTGCTCAGTTGCTGGCTTGTCAGCCGGTGTTGGCGGTGCTTCCGTGTTGTTGTCAGGCGCGCTTGCGGCTTCAGATGTCGCTGTGGCTGCCGGGGCTTCTTGGGGCTGAGGTGCCTGCTCCGCTTCTGCCTGCAGCTTCAGTTGTTCTGCTTCCGCTTGAGGGTTTAGCGCCTGCTTGCGCGAACGATGACGTGGGTTGTTACGCGTACGCTTCGGCTTGCCGTCGTCTTGCTTGCTGTCGTCAGCCTGGGCCGTAGGCGTGCGTTCATCGCTTTTGGGCTTGGCATCACGTGGCTTGTCACGACGGTTATCCGGCTGGGCGGCAGGCTTGGCTGCTTCCTCTTTAGGAGCGTCCTTGTTTACGGGCTCTTTCTGATGCGTGTTTTTCGCGCTCTCTTGGGCCTTGGCATCGTCCTGCTGCGGATGACGACGACGGTTGCGGGTGCGGCTGGGGCCGCTGCGCTTATCGCTTGCATCGTCATTGCGAGGAGTGGCATTACCGGATGGCGTGCTGCTGCGCTGCTCGTTTTTGGCCGTGGTATCACTACGCTGCTCTTGCTTGGGCGAGCTGTCGCTGCGCTCCTGAGCAGGTTTGGAGCGGCGTTCACTGCGTTGCGGGCGGCTACTCTTCGGCTGTTCGGTCTGCTTACTTGGTGCCTGGGCTTCCTGAGCTGGCTGCTGGCTGCCGTCATCGCCGCCCAGCAGTTTAGCAAAGCCGCGGATAAAGCGGCCAAGCACGCTGGGCTGTTCAGCAGTAGCGGCGGGTGCAGGGGTGGCTGCAGCCGCTTTAGCAGGCGTTTCTTCTGTTTGTAGCGATGCCGGTGCTGGGGCGTTGTGTACTACGCTCTTAACGGCCGCTTCGGCCCGCTGTGCGGGCGGTGCAAAGCTAGGGTCAGGTTCTTTGCCAACATCGGTGTCGGTAGACAGCTCGAAGCTGGAGAGCGTATGGCTCTCGTCTTCGTCCAAATGGTCATCCCGCAGGCGCTGAACATCGTAGTGCGGAGTATCCATTTCTGGGCTGGGTAGCAGCACCACGCGAACGCCTTGGCGAGACTCGATATCTGCCAGTACGCTGCGCTTTTCATTTAGCAGGTAAGTGGCCACCGGTACCGGCAAGATGGCGCGAATCTGCGCGCTGCGCTCTTTCATTGCCTCTTCTTCAATCAGGCGCATGATCGAGAGCGATAGTGAACGCACGTCGCGGATGGTGCCTTGGCCGTTACAGCGTGGGCACACTACGCCGCTTGTTTCGCCCAGGGAGGGGCGTAGGCGCTGGCGCGACATTTCCATTAAGCCAAAGCGTGAAATGCGCCCAATTTGCACCCGAGCACGATCTAGCTTCAGAGCATCGCGCATGCGGTTTTCGACTTCACGCTGGTTGCGCGCAGGGCCCATGTCGATGAAGTCGATCACGACCAAGCCGCCAATATCTCGCAAGCGAAGCTGACGGGCAATTTCGTCGGCCGCTTCGGAATTGGTTTGCAGCGCTGTTTCTTCGATATCACTACCCCGCGTTGCGCGGGCAGAGTTAATGTCGATAGACACCAGGGCTTCGGTATGGTCAATCACAATCGAGCCACCTGACGGTAGCTTTACTTCTCGCTGGTAGGCGGTTTCGATTTGTGACTCGATCTGGAAGCGGGAGAAGAGGGGAACTTCATCCGCGTAAAGCTTGATCTTCTGCTGGTAAGAGGGCATTACTTGGCGAATAAACGCCAGTGCTTCCGCATGAATCTCGGGGCTGTCGATCAGCACTTCGCCGATATCCTGACGAAGGTAATCGCGCATGGCGCGAATGATGACGTTGGATTCACGGTAGATTAAGAACGGTGCAGAGCGTTTGCCCGCTTCCGTGGTGATGGATTCCCACACCTGTACGAGGTAATCCAGATCCCACTGAAGCTCTTCCGGGCTGCGGCCAATGCCAGCGGTGCGCACAATCAGCCCCATTTTGTCGGGCACGGTGAGCTGGCCCATGGCGTCTTTTAACTGGCTGCGATCATCCCCTTCGATACGCCGTGAAATACCGCCCGCACGAGGATTGTTGGGCATCAAGACGAGGAAGCGGCCTGCCAAGCTAATAAAGGTGGTCAGCGCTGCCCCTTTGTTGCCGCGCTCCTCTTTATCGACCTGAACGATGACTTCTTGGCCTTCTTTGAGCACTTCTTTAATGCTCGGACGGCCAGAGACATCTTTGACAAAATATTCGCGGGAGATTTCTTTCAGCGGAAGGAAGCCGTGGCGCTCGGCGCCAAAGTCAACAAAAGCAGCTTCGAGAGAGGGTTCTACACGGGTGATTTTACCCCGATAAATATTGGCTTTTTTCTGTTCCCGAGCGCCAGATTCAATATCTAAATCATACAGGCGCTGTCCATCTACCAGTGCGACCCGCAGCTCTTCCGGCTGGGTCGCGTTAATTAGCATCCGTTTCATGTTGTCTCACGTAGCATGGCGTGCCGAAGCGCTTTTAAAGGCTAGCGTCGGCGAATCGCTGGGTGCTGCGTGCTTGTGCTCGGCGCATGGTTATGCTGACGCATTAAGCCGGGAAGGCAGTTTTGCCGACCCGGCCGAAAGGGCGTTGAGTACGTGGCGGCGGCAGAACATGTTTCGGTGGCTGTCACGTCCATCCGGCTCTGCTGACACCGCCCACACCTGGCATTCATCGATTCACCAACGCCGGTATCGGCACAGCGTTGATCTTTGCGCCCCAGAATTGACAGTGCCTTGTGACGAAAAGGGGCTGCCACTCTGAAGCGTAACGTTTATTTAATGACGGGCCTGCCGTTGCTGGCATGACCTGACGCTCTCTGTCGTTACCCATTTACTTAACGGCAGAGTTACTACATTTCAATACGTTATAAGCAGGTAGTGCGTACACTGATCCATGCTTTTTCGCTCTGACCTGCGTGTTTGTCGGGCAGGTGCGAAGGCAAAACGTGGGCAATCATTCGCCATACAAGAATTATATAAGCGGGCCACGTTCGGCCCGGCCACGTTGGCCGATGAGCGCTTTGGAATATAACAGTAAAGACAACCACCAGCAATTGACGCAATGCCGGTGGGTCTACGTTAGAATGCCGTTTTTAGCCTGACGTTAAAGAATGTCACCAGGAGTGCGCGGCAATGTCCGAAGGGCGTGAAGTACAGTGGGTGGATATCGCCCCGGAACAAGCGGGTCAGCGAATCGATAATTTTTTAATGACCCGGCTAAAAGGTGCACCTCGTGCATTGATCTACCGCATCGTGCGTAAAGGTGAGGTTCGGGTCAATAAGAAACGGGTAAAAGTGGATTATCGCCTACAAGCGGGCGATTTAGTACGTGTTCCGCCACTGCGCCTAGCGCCTAAAGAGGCGGTGAAAGAGGTGAGCGATAATCTGCGCGACCTGCTTGTCGGCAGCGTCATTATGGAAGGGCCCGACTGGATGGTGCTGAATAAGCCGTCAGGCTTAGCAGTCCATGGTGGCAGTGGCGTTAAGATTGGTCTCATCGAGGCGTTGCGCCAAGTGCGGGACGACCTAACGTTCCTGGAGTTAGTGCACCGCCTAGATCGTGATACCTCCGGTTGTTTGCTGCTCGCCAAGTCTCGCGATGCGCTGGTAACCCTTAACGAGGCGTTGAAAAAGCACGGCATGGATAAGCGCTATTTGGCGCTGGTGGCCGGGCGCTGGCCGGCCCGTAAAACTTATGAAAGTGCTCGGTTGGACCGTTTTGATGCAGGTAACGGCGAACGGCGCGTGCGGGTAGATCCCAACGGTAAAGTGTCGCGCACCCATTTCTCTGTAGTGGAAACCTTTGAAAAGGTCACGCTAATTGAGGCTGAGCCCGTTACGGGGCGCACACACCAGATTCGTGTGCACGCAGCCCATGCCGGCCATGCGCTGCTGGGGGATGATAAGTACGCTACTCGTGAGAGCGGCTTGTTAACCAAGCAGCTGGGGTTGGGGCGACTTTTTCTCCATGCACGTTCGTTAACATTCCCCGAGCCTGGCAACGGCAGGCCGGTGACGGTAAAAGCGCCGCTTCCGGAGGCGCTTGAAGAGACGCTCAAGCGCGCACGTCAATAAAAGAGAACTGTTATGCGCTACGAGCTAATTATCTTCGATTGGGACGGCACACTCATGGATTCTGTGCCGAAGATTGTTTCCTGTATGCAGGCAGCAGCGGCAGACGCTGAATGGGGTGAGCTTGAAGTCAGCGCCATAGAAGACATTATTGGGCTGGGTCTTCCTGAGGCGATTGCCAAACTCTGCCCAGACATTGATCCAGAGCAGGCGGAGCGCTTGCGCCAGCGCTATTCCCATCACTTTGTTCATGGTGACACCACGCCTATGCCCTTTTTTGATGGGGTTGAAGCGCAGTTGGCAAGGCTGAGAGAGCGGCCTCAGCAGCGACTTGCGGTGGCGACGGGTAAAAGCCGTCGTGGGCTTGATCGGGTTTTTAATGAAACAGGTAGCGGGGGGCTGTTCCACACTAGCCGGACTGCTGACGAAACGCGCTCTAAGCCCCACCCGCAAATGCTGCTAGAGATTTTGGCTGAGCTTCAGGTTCCCGCAGAGCGAGCGGTAATGGTGGGCGATACTGAGTATGATCTTGAAATGGCGCGTGCTATCGGTATGGATCGGGTGGGCGTAACTTACGGAGTGCATACTCCCGCTCGGCTAGCCGCTAGCCAGCCGGTGTGGGTCGCTGAAGACGTGCCGTCGCTATTTGACTGGCTGCGTCATGCATAAGGGCGTCCTTAAACGAAGAGTAGGAACCGACGATGAGTGATGAGCAGCAGCGCGGTGGTGACAGTGAAGAGGCTTCTCAAGGTGAAGATCAGCGTGGTGTTCATGATCGCTGGACCCAGGGGCCGGATGTCTCCACCAAGGCACAAGAGTCTCCGTTGCCAGGTGGGCAGGATGATGATGCGGAAATACTCAGAGAGCGTCAGCGCCTAGCGCAGCTTGAAATGATGGATCGCTGGATTGGTGGCGTCTTGACCGAGCAGCGTAGAACCCGCCGTTGGAAGCTGTTTTTTCGGCTGATGCTGCTGGCGCTAGTGCTGGTATCACTCACGGTTACGTTATATCGCGTGTTTTTAGCCGAGCCGTCAGCCGCGGTGCCTGCGCAGCAACATCTTGCATTGGTGGAAGTGCATGGCGTGATCGCCAGCGATTCGCCCGCTAATGCTGAGCGTATTATTCAAGGGTTAAACCAGGCTTGGGAGAGCCAAAGCGCGTCGGCAGTGGTGCTGCATATTGATAGCCCTGGTGGAAGCCCAGTGCAGTCGCAGCGTATTTACTCGGAAGTTATGCGGCTGCGTGAGCAGGGAGATAAGCCGATTATTGCCGTGATCGAGGATGTCGGTGCCAGCGGGGCGTACTATATTGCCGCCGCGGCGGATGAGATAGTGGCATCTCCCGCCAGCTTGGTGGGCTCTATTGGGGTGATCTATGCCGGTTTTGGCTTTCAAGAAGCCATTGATGAGCTGGGCGTCGAGCGGCGGGTGATGACTGCAGGCGAGAACAAGGCGTTTTTAGATCCATTCCAGCCCTTGGATGAGGAGGTGGCTCGTTTCTGGCAGAGCGTGCTCACTCAAACTCATGAGCAGTTCATCAATGATGTACAGGCTGGGCGTGGTGATCGTTTGAGTGATAGCCCGGAGATCTTTTCCGGGCTGATCTGGAGCGGTGAGCAGGCGCTTGGCTTGGGGCTGGTCGATGAGTTGGCAAGCCTTGAGCAGGTGGCGCGTGCTCAGGTGGGTGAGGCATCATGGGAGAACTATACGCCCCGCCTGGATCCCTTTGAGCGCCTAACGCGGCGTTTTACCCAGGCCGCAGCGGAAGTGCTTGGCTTGCACAGCGGTCATGCGCCTATAAAGTTTCAGGCGCAGTAGCATTAGGCATCGCCAAGCGGGTTCATGCCTGCTTGGCGAAGCATGTCGCACAAGGCAATCAGCGGCAGGCCGATCAGCGCATTGGGGTCACGCCCCTCTAAGCGCTCAAACAGAGCAATGCCTAAGCCTTCCATGCGAAAACTGCCGGCGCTATCCAGTGGCTGCTCTATTGCTACGTAGCGCTCAATCTCCCGCTCGCTCAGCGTGCGGAACACCACGTCAAACGGTTCGATATGGACCTGATGGCGCTGGTGGCGCGTGTCTAATAAGGCCAGGCCAGTTAAAAAAGTGACTCGTTGGCCTGAGAAGCGGGCTAAGTTAGCGCGGGCCCGCTCCGTAGTATGGGGTTTACCGAGAATATCCCCTTCAAACAGAGCAATCTGATCAGAACCAATAATGCAGTGGTTGGGGAAACGTTCCGCGACGGCATTAGCCTTGCTCAATGCTAGGCGGTGAACGAGTGCCTTTGGTGACTCGTCTGGAAGTGGCGTTTCGTCAATATCGGGCGAGTAGCATTGGTAGGGCAGGTGTAGCCTGTCCAGCAGCGCTTGGCGGAAGCGCGAGCTGGAGGCGAGTACGAGGGGGGCGTTTTGCGTTTGCGGCACTATCGTCTCCTTGTGGCCTGAATGGCGCAATATGTACTGGCAATGAGTGTAGCGAAAGCCCAGCGGCATGCCTATTGACGCTGTTTTCATCGATAAACCGATAAGAATTATGCCATGAGCTTTGACACCAGGAGGGCGAGTGCCTATCATTGCGCGCCTATGTTGACCTCACAACTCCCCAGCCGGGTTGAGCCTTATAAGCTTGCAGCCCGCCGCGAACGACTTGAAGGCTTAGTGGCGCTGAATAAGCTGCCCCGCCTCGCTGAAGAAGCAGGTGACCAAACCGGCGACTGTCACGTCGTGCTTGAGTTTGGTGTAGATGCCCAAGGCCGTCGCGAAATTCGTGGCCATTTGCAAGCGACCCTGGCGCTGCCTTGTCGCCGCTGTATGGTGCCGCTTAGCCAAGACGTTTTCAGTGACTTCCTGCTTGGAATGATTACCGACGAAACCTTGGCGGCCGAGCTGCCTGCCAGTCATGAGCCGGTGCTGGTGGAAAATGAACAGCTGGACTTGCTGACGGTAGTTGAGGACGAATTAATCCTCAGCCTGCCGCAGGTGGTCTATCACGATGAGACCGAATGCCATGTCTCGGCGGAGCAGCTGGTCAGCAAGACCGAAGGCGCGGCGGATGAATCCGCTTCAGCCAAGAATCCTTTCGCGGTGCTCAATGCTTTGAAAAGCAGTGGCGCTTTGAAAGGCAAAAAGTAAGCATCACTTACCCTACATACCTTGGAGTAAACACCCATGGCAGTTCAACAGAACCGTAAAACTCGTTCCAAGCGCGGCATGCGTCGTAGCCACGATGCGCTGAGCGCACCGACTCTTTCCCAGGATAAAGAAACCGGTACCACTCACCTGCGTCACCACGTTTCTCCGGATGGTTTCTACCGTGGTCGTAAGGTAGTTGAGGTTTAATCCTTAACTCTCTAACGAGTGGCGAAACAGAGTGGGTGCATTGCGCCTAGCGATTGATGTCATGGGGGGTGACCAAGGCCCTCGTGTCATCATAGAAGGCTCTGCAAGGGCAGTGATTGAACGTCCTGACCTAGAGCTCGCTCTGTTTGGCCCGCGTCAGCGTGTTGTCGCTGAGCTTTCGCGCTTGCCGCAGCCCTTGGCTGCGGCAGCGTCACGTTTAGTCGTCTGCGATGCGCCTGATACTGTGTCACAAGATGCTTCTGCTGCCTGGGCGTTACGCTCTGGGGATAAGACCAGCATGGTGCATATGTTGCGTTATGTGGCACAAGGTTATGCCGCCGCGGGTGTTAGTGCAGGAAACACAGGTGCACTAGTCGCGCTTGCAAGGCGTGAGCTTGGTATGCTGCCAGGCTTTTCCAGACCTGCTATCAGTACGGCGATTCCTGCACGGGGTGGTCGTCGCTGTTATTTGCTGGATTTAGGCGCAAATGTGGATTCGCCCGCATCACGGCTAGTGGATTTTGCCATGATGGGTGCGGCAATGGCGCAATGTATGGATGGTATTAATTGCCCTCGAGTCGCGCTATTGAATGTTGGCGCGGAAGCGACCAAGGGCAGTGCGACGGTGCGAGAGGCTGACCGGCTGCTGCGTGAGCGCGCTACCACATTAAGTTTTGCTTATCAGGGGTATGCCGAAGGTGGTGACATCTTCCAGGGCGATATTGATGTCATGGTCTGCGATGGCTTTGTTGGTAACGTGGTGCTCAAGGCGAGCGAAGGTTTGACCCGTATGCTGGTGGAGCGTGTGCAGATGGCGTTTGAATCGCGTCTTTGTGGCCGTTTAGCAAGCCTACTGGCCAAACCTGTGCTCAAACGGCTCAAGCAGGAGCTTGATCCCGTTCGCTACAACGGTGCCAGCCTACTTGGGTTAAATCGTATTGTAGTGAAAAGCCATGGTGGTGCCCGCGCAGACGGGTTCTACTATGCTATCCAGCGAGCATTGCAGGAAGTAGAGCATGATTTACCGACTCGGCTTGCCAGGCGTTGGGCTTAGCTCCGCTGGCAGCTGGGTGGGTGATAATAATACATTGCACGATTTTTTTGCGGGTTATTGGCGGCAGCAGGATGTGCCATAGCTGTTCTACAGTATTGCCAATAACGACGCCTATCGCTCAACTGAGCAAATGCCTACAAGAGCAAAGGTGAACGACATGTCTCAACCCCTTGCCCTCATTTTTCCCGGGCAAGGCTCTCAGCAGCTTGGAATGCTGCGAGAGCTAGCCGAGCGCTACAGTGTGGTGGGAACGACATTTGAGGAAGCGTCTGACGCGCTGGGCTACGATTTATGGAAAGTAGTCCAAGAAGGGCCGGAAGAAGCGTTGAATTCCACGGCTTGCACGCAGCCTGCGCTGCTGACATCAAGCGTTGCCATCTGGCGCGTCTGGCAGGAGCTGGAAGGTCCTCGCCCCAGCGTGATGGCGGGCCATAGCCTGGGTGAGTATAGCGCTATGGTCTGTGCGGGCGTAATGGGCTTTGCAGAGGGTGTCCAACTGGTGCGCCTGCGCGGAGAGGCAATGCAAGAAGCCGTACCTGCTGGTGAAGGCGGAATGGCCGCCATTCTTGGGCTTGATGACAGCGCGGTGGAAGCCGCTTGCACAAGCGCTGCCCAGGGCGATGTCGTTTCTGCAGTTAACTATAACTCCCCGGGTCAGGTCGTCATTGCTGGTAGCAAAGCAGCCGTTGAGCGTGCCATTGCTGCTTGCCAAGAAGCGGGCGCTAAGCGCGCACTTGCTCTCCCTGTGTCTGTTCCTTCTCACTGCGCGCTGATGCGACCTGCTGCTGAGCGTCTTGCCGAAGCGATGCAGGCGATTGAGCTACGTGCCCCTCGCTATACTGTTATTCAGAACGTCGATGCCCAGGCGCATGCAGATGTTGATACGCTGCGCACTCGTTTAATTGAGCAGCTCTACCAGCCAGTACGTTGGTCCTCCTGCGTTGAAGCAATGTCTGAGCAAGGTGCTAATGTCTTCATTGAGTGTGGCCCAGGCAAAGTGCTGACAGGTCTTAATAAACGTATTGTGCGCGGAGCCAAAGGACTTGCGGTCAATGACCCTGATAGTTTGGACGCAGCACTGGAGCTTGCGCGAGAAACGTTAGCGGGTAATGCGTGATAAACGGCCATTTTCAGCTACCCTTGCTTAGTTCAGTGGAAGGAAACGTGTTATGACGCAAGAAAAACGAGTTGCCTTGGTGACCGGTGCGAGCCGCGGCATTGGTCGCGCTATCGCCCATGAACTGGGCCGCCAAGGGCGTATTGTCATCGGCACAGCGACCAGCGAAGCTGGCGCAGAAAAAATCGATGCCGACCTGAAAGCTAACGGGGTTGAAGGCGCTGGTATGTGCCTGAACGTGACGGACCAAGCGAGCATTGATGAGGTCCTGAAAACCATTGGCGAGCGTTTTGGTGCCCCGACTATTTTGGTTAACAATGCGGGTATCACTCGTGATAACCTCCTGATGCGGATGAAAGAGGAGGAGTGGGATTCCGTCATGGATACCAACCTCAAATCTGTATATCGCGTCAGCAAGGCGTGTCTTCGTGGCATGACCAAGGCGCGTTTCGGGCGGATTGTATCGATCAGCTCTGTAGTGGCAACCATGGGCAACCTGGGCCAAACTAACTACGCTGCTGCTAAGGCAGGTATGGAAGGCTTTAGCCGGGCGTTGGCGCGAGAGGTTGCTTCCCGTGCCATTACCGTAAACGCCGTTGCGCCTGGTTTTATCGCCACCGACATGACCGAAGCGCTGCCTGAAGCCCAGCATGAAATGCTGCTAAAGCAGATTCCGCTGGCGCGTTTAGGTGGGCCGGAAGAGATCGCCGCAGCGGTTGGCTTTTTAACCAGCGATGCCGCAGGCTATATCACTGGTGAAACGCTGCACGTGAACGGCGGTATGAATATGCGTTGATGGCCTTAGGCTTGGCGGTTGCGTCAACTTAAGGGCGTCTATAAACTACCCCGCAGCTTTTGGCTTGCGGTTTCCAAATAGCTGGTTATCTCTAACGGCTAATGTGAACGACTGGAGTACGTTGATGAGTACTATTGAAGAGCGCGTTAAGAAAGTTGTGGCAGAGCGCCTGAACGTTAAAGAAGAAGACATCCAGAATAGCTCTTCTTTCACTGAAGACTTGGGTGCCGACTCTCTGGACACCGTTGAACTGGTGATGGCTTTGGAAGAGGAGTTCGATACTGAAATTCCTGACGAAGAAGCTGAAAAAATCACCACGGTTCAAGAAGCCATCGACTACGTAAACGCCCACCAGTAAGGGCGCGGTCGACGCTGTGAACCAGGGTGGGGTGCTCACCCATCCGTCTTAAAAAAGCCGTCCTGATATGGGGCGGCTTTTTTGCTTTACGCTCACAATGAATATAACGTTCAATCTCCGTTATACTAGTCACCAAATTTCTGCAGCAAATGACCCAGATGGGTCGTGTCACCATGGATGCCTGGAGGAAACTGATGGCGCGAAGAAGGGTAGTGGTAACTGGGTTAGGCCTGGTGACCCCAGTGGGCAATAGTGTCAATGAGTCGTGGGCGAACATTGTCGCCGGTAAAAGCGGCATAGCGTCTATTGAGCACTTTGATACCAGTGGCTTCAATACGCGGTTTGGCGGTTCGGTAAAGAATTTTGATATCAGCCCTTACCTGAACCCCAAAGACGCTCGCAAAATGGATCTGTTCATTCAGTACGGTATGGCTGCCGGTGCTCAGGCGGTACAGGATTCAGGGATAGAGTGCACAGAGGAGAATGCTGAGCGAATCGGCGTGGCGATTGGCTCTGGAATTGGCGGGCTGCCAATGATTGAGCATAACCATAATGCGCTCAATAAAGGCGGTGCACGTCGGGTATCACCGTTTTTTGTGCCTGGTTCTATTATCAATATGATTTCCGGCAACATGGCGATCCAGCACGGCTTTAAAGGGCCGAATATTGCGATTACCACGGCTTGCACCACCGGTACCCATAATATTGGCTACAGCGCGCGCACCATCGCCTACGGCGATGCGGATGTCATGATTTGTGGCGGCGCAGAAATGGCCACCACACCATTAGGTTTAGGTGGCTTCTCTGCCGCGCGCGCGCTCTCAACGCGCAACGATGACCCGCAAGCAGCGAGCCGTCCTTGGGATGCCGACCGCGATGGCTTTGTGCTGTCTGATGGTGCAGGGGTGCTGGTGCTAGAAGAGTACGAGCATGCGAAAGCCCGTGGCGCCACTATCTACGCGGAGCTGGCTGGCTTTGGTATGAGTGATGACGCCTACCATATGACCGCACCGCCTGAAGATGGCCGCGGCGCAGCGCTCTCCATGCGCAATGCGATTAAAGATGCCGCTATTGATCCGGCAGACGTGCAGTATATCAACGCCCATGGCACATCAACTGCCGCCGGCGATTTGGCTGAAAGTCGCGCTATTGAAAAAGTGTTGGGCAGTGCGGCCCAGCAGGTGGCCGTTAGCTCAACCAAGTCGATGATTGGCCACCTATTGGGTGCCGCCGGTGCGGTAGAGGCGGTATTCAGCATTCTAGCAATCCGTGACCAGGTCGCCCCGCCCACCATCAACCTGGATAACCCCCAGGAGGGCTGCAACCTCGACTACGTACCCCATACCGCGCGGGATATGCGTATTGATATCGCGCTCTCCAACTCGTTCGGGTTTGGTGGCACTAACGGCTCCCTGCTGTTCAAAAAGGTATAACTCTTTATGCCCATGCCCCAGGTGCCATTTGATGACCGCGGGCTAGCGTATGGCGACGGTGTATTTGAAACAGTGCTGCTGCGCGATGGGGTACCCGTACTTTGGGATTATCACCTCGCGCGCTTGGAACAGGGCTGTCGGCGCTTGAATATCCCGTTGCCTACCTCTCAACAGCTGGCGCAGGTGTGGCAGTCGCCCCCTGCGGCAGCGCTGGAAGTACTTAAACTAATATTGACACGCGGAAGCGGTGGCCGAGGCTACGCGCTGCCTGATCATCCTGAGCCCAGGCTGATCTTTCGGCGAACGCCTTTTGTTACCAACGGGCAGCGGTGGCAACACGGTGTCTGCGTACGTTTGTGCCATCTTCGTTTAGGGCATCAACCGCTGCTTGCGGGCATCAAACACCTTAACCGTTTGGAGAATGTGCTAGCTCGCCAGGAGTGGCAAGAGAGCCATATTGCCGAAGGTCTGTTAGCGGACCAGTCAGGCGAAATGGTGGAAGCAACCAGTATGAACCTCTTCTGGTCAACGGAAGGGCGTCTTTTGACCCCTCGGGTAAACCGCTGCGGCGTGGCAGGTACTCTGCGCGCTGCGCTATTGGCTAACGGCGTTATTGAAGAAGAGGGGCTGACAGTCTCGGAACTACCACAGGTTGAACGCCTTTGGGTGGGTAATTCGGTACAGGGCGTGTGGCCTGTGTGTGAATTGCTTGATACGCAGGGCGGCCTGATCGCGACTTGGCCTGTGTTAGCAGGGCCAGACCCACTGCAGCGTGAGGCTCACCGCCTGCTGGGCTATCCCAGTGTGTTTCTCGCATCAGAATCCAAATAAATAGATTGAGGTGTCAACGTGAAACGGTTACTTACCGTCTTTGGAATATTGGTTGTGCTGGCCGTTGCCGCTGCGCTCGGCGGTTATGCTTATTGGCAGCAGCGTCTAACGGCGCCAATTGCGGTAGAGGAACCCACCCTATATCAAGTGCCTGCCGGAGCTGGTTTTAATCAAGTCATTCGCGATTTAGAGGCGCAAGGAGTGCTTGAGGATGCCTGGGCATTTAAACTACTGGCGCGGATAGACCCAGAGCAGGTGCCAAGTCTACGGGTTGGCGAGTACCGCCTCACACCGGGGATGAGTGGGCGAGAGGTGATGGCCCTGCTGGGCAGTAATAACGTGGTGACTTATTCGCTGACCGTACCTGAAGGATGGACCTTTCGCCAAATGCGTGCGCTGCTAAATAGTGCGCCGAAGCTTGAACACCGTACGGCAGACATGAGTGACGAAGAAGTCATGACGCTGCTGGACCGTGAGGACACCTTTCCTGAAGGTTGGTTCTTCCCCGATACCTACCGCTATCATCTGGGCATGAGCGATGTCGATATTTTGAGCCAAGCGTTAAATCGGATGGAGCGCATTTTGGAGCAAGTGTGGGCGGAACGGGATGACGATTTAACCATTGAAACGCCCTATGAAGCGCTAATTATGGCATCGCTGATTGAGCGGGAAACCGGGGCGCCTGAAGAGCGCAGAGAGATTGCTGGGGTATTTAAGCGCCGGATGGAGCGTGGCATGCGTCTGCAAACAGACCCCACGGTAATATACGGCATGGGCGAGCGCTATGATGGTCGCATCACACGGGCAGACCTACGTGAAGCCACCCCTTACAATACTTATGTGATTGACGGCATGCCGCCGACGCCGATTGCCATGCCAGGGCGAGCCTCATTGGAGGCGGCGGTGAAGCCGCTACCCGGCGAAACGCTCTATTTTGTGTCCCGAGGTGACGGCACGCATCACTTCTCGCGCACATTACGCGAGCATAACAATGCCGTGAATCGCTATATTCGAAACCGTTAAATAGCTAAACACTGAACATGTCGATGGCGTATCTATTGAGTAAGGGGCAGCAATGAGCAAGCGCGGACGCTTCATCACCCTAGAAGGCGGTGAGGGAGTCGGTAAGTCTACCAACATGGCGTTTGTCGAAGCATGGCTAACGGCCCAGGGAATTGAAGTGGTGCGAACCCGTGAGCCGGGCGGCACCCCCCGCGCAGAAGCAATTCGTGAGCTGCTGCTTGACCCTGCCCCCCAAGAGCCGCTGAGCGTTGATGCCGAGCTGTTACTAGTCTTTGCGGCCCGTGCACAGCATCTAGCGGAAAAAATCCTGCCAGCGTTAGCACGGGGTGCCTGGGTGGTATGTGACCGTTTTACCGATGCCACCTTTGCCTATCAAGGCGGCGGGCGCGGGATCAACCCCGCACGCATTGCCCAGTTAGAGCAATTTGTACAGCAAGGCCTTGCCCCCGATCTCACTCTGCTGCTGGATATGCCGCCCGAAGCTGCCAAAGAGCGGTTAGAAGGCCGCCTACGCGACCTAAATACCCAGCGTGACCGGTTTGAGCAAGAGCAGGCGGATTTCTTTATGGCGGTACGCCGAGCTTATTTGGATCGCGCGGCCGCTTCGCCTGAGCGCTTTGCGGTGATTGATGCAGCTCAGCCGCTAGAGGTGGTTCAAGCGGCGCTAAGCCACGTATTGGAAGAACGGGTTGCCCAATGGCAATAACTGGCGTATTGCCCTGGCATCAGGCCACTTGGCAGCAGCTGGTGCGCCTTGCCAACAGTGGGCGCATGCCCCATGCCTTGCTGATTAGCGGTGCCCATGGGGTTGGCAAGCAGCAGTTGGCAGAAGCGTTGATCGCTAGAACGCTATGTGCCCAGCCCGGCGAGCAGGCTTGCGGGCAGTGTCACAGCTGCGCCATGTTGGCCTCTGGCTATCACCCTGATCTACTGCGGGTGTCGCCAGAAGAGGGCAAGCGCCAAATCCGCATTGACCCCGTTCGCGAAGTGAATCGGTTTGTCTCGCAAACGGCGCAGCAGGGTGGCTACCGAGTGATTGTGATCTCACCTGCTGAAGCCATGAATATTGCCGCCGCCAACGCGCTGTTGAAAAGCCTGGAAGAACCCGGCGATAAAACGTTATTTATCCTACTTTCAGATGTGCCCTCCCGCACGCTGCCAACGATTCGTTCGCGCTGCCAGCAGTGGCCCCTAGCAAGCGTGCCCTTTGATGATTGTAAAGGGTGGCTGACCCAGCAGTTGGGTGGCGATGAAGCTCACTTCTGGTGGCAAGTGTCAGGCGGCCTTCCCCTGTTAGCGGTTGAGCTGGCCGCTCCCGATGAACGGGCGCTGCGCCACCAGATTCACGACTGTTTCGAACAGTTAGTGCGCGGGGCAGAGCCTGTTTCAGAGGCGGCGAGGCTGGATCGCCAAGCGATTGATGCGATCTTATGGTACGGTATTGCTTGGCTTGAAGACTTGATTCGTCTGGGGCTATCGGGCGAGCAGAGCGTGCTACACAATCCTGATTTAACGCCGCTTTATCGCCAGGCGGTGAAAAATGGCCGCGTACAGGACTGGTTCCGGCTATTAGATTACGCCAGAGAGCAGCGCCGCTTGCTGGCCGTTGGAGCAAACCCGAATCCACAGCTGGTGCTTGAAGCTTGGCTGGTGCGCTGGTCTGCACTGCTGCGCTCCTGACAATCTAATGCAATGAGGTAGTGATGGCTGCTCAAAAAGCACTCTCTTTAACGATACCCGACGTGCCCACGCTGCTATCTGCCTACATGCCGTTTTTGGATCGAGGCGGTATTTTTGTGCCTACCAAAACGTTGTATAGCCTCGGGCAACCCGTTGTACTGCTGCTAACGCTGCCAGGGGAGAGCGAGCGCCTCTCCGTCACCGGTCAGGTGATTTGGATCTCGCCAGAAGGTGTTAGTGGCCGAAGACTGCCAGGCATTGGCGTGCACTTTAGTCAGCAAGATTACTCTGTGCGTGACCGTATCGAGACCCTGTTGGCCGGGCAGCTTGATAAAGCGCCTCCCTCGTTTACGCTCTAAGCTAGCTATCTCCTATTTACTTCCAAAGAGCACTGCATGTTTGTCGATTCTCACTGTCATCTAGACCGTTTATCAGAGCATACACATGGCGGCGATGTGGCCGCCACGTTGGATGCTGCCCGTGCTGCCAACGTTAGCCAGTTTTTAGCCATCTCTACGACGTTAGAAGAGCTGCCGGGCTTGGCCGCCATTGCCAGAGCACATCACGATGTGGCTATTTCTGCGGGCCTTCACCCGCTCCACCAAGCGCCAAATGAGCCGACGGTGGACGATATCGTAGAGGCTGCTGAACAGTATGGAGCGGTAGCGATTGGTGAGACAGGGCTGGATTATCACTACCAGGAGAGCGTGCCTGTCAGCGTTCAGCATGAGCGATTCAAGCGGCATCTCATCGCTGCGAATGAGCTAGAGTTGCCGGTCATCATTCATACCCGCGAGGCCAAAGAGGATACGCTGGCGCTGCTGCGTGAATACAGCAATCCTCAGGTGGGCGGCGTCATCCACTGCTTTACTGAAGACCTGGACATGGCGCGGGAGGCGGTTCGGCTTGGATTCTATATTTCTCTTTCCGGCATTATTACGTTTCGTAATGCGGCATCGCTCAGAACACTGGCACGTCAGCTTCCGTTGGATCGGCTGTTAATTGAAACCGACAGCCCTTATTTGGCCCCTGTCCCTTATCGCGGTAAGCCCAATGAGCCTGCCTGGGTCGTTGAAGTCGCGGAGTGTATTGCGCGTGAACGAGGCATCAGCGTGGATGAAGTTGCCATGCAAACGACCGTTAATTTTTACCATCTGTTCCGCGCTGCGGCACCAGACGCGCCTGCCCATGTCAAAGAGGCCTTGGCACAGTCTGGGCTTGTGGTGTAACACGCGGTGACAACCACTGGAGGTCGGTGATGAATATTGATCGACTATTGCAGCAGTCAGAAGGCTCAGCATCTATTCCCCCTGTTGATACCTGGCAGCCCGCGCTATCAGGAGAAATGGATATCCTGATTCAGGAGGATGGCTCCTGGCTGCATGAAGGGCAGCCGTTTGCTCGTCCTGCGATTGCCAAGCTGCTCTCCAGCCTGCTGCGTCTGGATGCCGATGGATACTGCCTGGTCACTCCCGTGGAGCGCTGGCGCATTGCCGTAGTGGACCGCCCCTTTGTCGTGGTCGAAGCGGATTTCCACGATGATGCCTGGTGGCTAAAGACTCAATTTGACGATGTAGTACGTCTGGATGACGAGCATCCCATTGCGCTGACCGCCACACCCGACGGTGAGCTGGCGCCTGAGTGTGCCATCCGGTTCGGCTTGGCAGCGCGGCTGCACCGCAACGTGTTTTATCGCCTAGTAGAGCAGGCCCGCATCGTAGAGAGCTCTGCGGGCGATAGCGAATGTCAGCTCTACAGCGCGGGCAGCTGGCACCTGTTGGGCCAGTGGAGCGATAGCGTACCAAGTGAGTCGCTGTGAAGTTAACTGCCGAGCAGCAAGCTGTTGTTCACCATAGGGAAGGGCATGCGCGTGTAGCCGCCGTGGCGGGCGCAGGTAAAACCACGACCATGGCTGCCCGAGTGCTCCACCTGTTAGGCAGTGGCGTTCCTCCCAGGCGAATGCTGGTGCTGATGTTTAACCGCTCAGCGAAAGATGACTTCCAGCGTCGCCTAGCCAGCATGGCCCCAGCAGGCCAGCCGTTGCCCGACGTTCGTACTTTTCACTCCCTAGGCCACCGGCTGACCCAAAGCCTGTGCCGCTGGGGGGCGCTCGCCCCCAGGCGGCTACTCTCTGCTGAATGGCAAATGGAGCGCTTGCTTCGTCAAGCTAGCCTGAATGTGCTTGCCGGCCAGGTAGATCGTCGCGACGCTGCGCTGGAAGGTGATCGGCTAGAGGCGTTGGCACATTTTTGTGGCCTAGTGAAGGCCGAAATGCTGCCTGCGGCGACGCTTTATGAGCGCCTTAATTACGAGCCGGATACCGACTATTTCCCTACGGCCTTCGAAGAAGCCGAGCGGCTGCTGCACGCTGAAGGCGTCATGACCTATGCGGACCTGCTCTACCGCCCACTGCAGGCCCTGGAAGCGGACGCCACGCTCCGCAAGCGGGTCGAAGGTTTCTTGGATCATGTGATTGTTGATGAGTACCAGGATATCAATACAGTTCAGCAGCGGCTGCTGGCCGTGCTTGCTGGGCCGAGTGCGAATGTGATGGCTGTGGGCGATGCTAACCAGTGTATTTATGAGTGGCGCGGTGCTCGTCCAGACACGATGCTGGAGAACTTTACCGCCACCTTCGGCAAAGCCACCGACTATCCGCTCTCCATGACCTTTCGCCACGGGCATGCCTTGGCGCTGACGGCTAACCACGCCATCATGGCCAATCAGCGTCGGCCCGATCAGCTCTGCTTGGCCGAAGCAGGTAATCCAGACACTCGCGTAACCGTAGGTCAAGGAAGCCGACTGTTACTGGATGCCTTGATTGACTGGCAGGCCCAGGGGAGGGCGCTCAGTGATGCTAGCCTGCTAGTGCGAAGCTGGGCGCTCTCGGTGCCTTTCCAGCTTGCCTTGCTGCAGGCGGGTATCCCCTTTCGTCTGCTGCGAGAAGATCGCTTCGTGTTCCGCTTGCCCCTGGTGCAGGCGTTGGCAGGTTATCTGAAGCTCTCCAGGCGTCCAGAACTGCTTCACGACCCAGAGCAGTTGCTGCTGCTGTTATCTCAGCCAACCCCCTTTGTCGCCCGTGAACGCCTGCAGCGTCTGGCTTACCAGTTAGCGACAACCCAGCAGTGGCCGGAGCGGCACGAGCCCGTTCTGGCAGCGCTAAAACCGTTACAGCGGCGCACGCTAAAAAAACGCTGGGAGCTACTGTGTGAGCTGCCCAAACTTAGCGCATGGCCCCCGGCCAAATTGCTCGGCCATGTGGTAGAGACGATTGACGCTGAAAAAACGCTGAAACGTGCCGCCGCTAGACGCGATAAAGGAGAGGAGGACGTGCGTTTGCTCGACGTGCTGATTGAGCAGGCTGAGAGCGTACAAGATCCAGACGCCTTCATTGAGCTACTTGAACGTCCGGTGGAGAATCAGGCTGGCGGCGTGCTGGTCAGTACCGTGCACGGTGCCAAGGGCCTCGAGTGGCCGCTAGTGGCCGTTGCAGGCGTTAATGAAGAAGACTTTCCCCACTATAGCCGCGATAACCCGCTGAATGATGAGCGCTTAGAGGAGGAGCGGCGGCTGTTTTATGTGGCCATCACACGTGCCAAGGAGCAGTTGCTGGTTCTTCACGACGGAGGAGCACATCGGCCAAGCCGTTTTATTGCCGAAAGTGCCTGGCAGGATGGTATGCGTGTCGCCGCTTGTTTAGCCAATCAGCAGGCGCCAGATACGCCGTTAGAAGTGCAATCCCCTAGCTTAGTGGCCCGTTACTTGGAAAGAGTAGGGCGCGCCGACATTGCCTTAGCCGCACCACAGGTGAAGGAGTCTTCAGCTGGTTACCAAGCGGGTAGCCACTACTACCCCGGTCAGCGCTTGCTGCACGCAGTGTTTGGAGAAGGCGAAGTGGCGGCAGTAGAGGGTAATCCGTCCGACCCGGTGATTGATGTGCGGTTTGTGCAAGCCGGGCGACGTCGTCTCATCGCCCGCCGTGCACCTATTGAGGTGATGGAGCCTCCTGTGCAGCCAGCGTAGCCAGCTGCACCATTGCGATCCCTGTTACATATTTGGCCTGTTACATATTTGGATAGTTCGGGCCGCCACCGCCTTCAGGGGCTACCCAGGTAATATTCTGGGCGGGGTCTTTGATATCGCAGGTTTTGCAGTGCACGCAGTTCTGGAAGTTAATCTGGAAGCGTGGCTTGCCTTGATCATCTTCGACGACTTCATACACCCCCGCTGGGCAGTAGCGCTGGGCAGGCTCGGCATACTTGGGCAGGTTGTCACGAATCGGTAGATCGGGATCTGCAAGCCGCAGGTGGCAAGGCTGATCCTCTTCATGGTTCGTATTAGATAAAAACACCGAGGTGGATTTATCGAACGATAGCTTGCCGTCCGGTTTCGGGTAGCTGATTTTCTCGAACTCAGCGGCAGGCTTTAGCGCGCCGTGGTCGGTAGTGGTGTCATGAACGTTGGGTAGTTTATTGCCCAGCAGCTGGTTCACGAAGTTATAGGCGCCGCCGCCAACCGTGCCATATTTGTGAATGGCAGGGCCGAAGCTCGCACTCTCTTTCAGCTCCTGGTAGGCCCAGCTGGCTTCCCACTTGCTGGTAAAGCTGGCAAGCTCTTGCCCACCCTCATCGCCATCTTTGATGGCTTCAAAAACGCTCTCTGCAGCGACCATGCCAGACTTCATCGCCGTATGCAGGCCTTTAATCTTGGCAAAATTCAGGGTGCCCGCATCACAACCAATCAACAGGCCGCCGGGGAAGGTCATTTTCGGCAGGCAGTTGAACCCTCCTTTGGCAATGGCCCGTGCGCCGTAAGCTACCCGTTTGCCGCCTTCCAGGTACTGGCTGAGCACCGGGTGGTGTTTCATGCGCTGAAATTCATCGAACGGGGAAAGCCACGGGTTCTGGTAACCGAGGTCCATAATCAGGCCCACTACCACCTGCTGGTTTTCCGCGTGGTAGAGGAACCAACCGCCGTGGGTGTTGCTGTCTAGTGGCCAGCCGGAGCCGTGAACTACCAAGCCGGGTTCGTGCTTCTCGGCGGGCACATCCCACAGTTCTTTCAAGCCGATGCCGTAATGCTGCGGGTCGCGTCCAGCATTCAGTGAGAAGTCATTGATCAGTCGCTTGCCTAGGTGGCCCCGTGCGCCCTCTGCAAACAGCGTGTACTTAGCGCGCAGCTCCATGCCAGGCATATGGCCGTCTTTGGGCGTGCCGTCGGCACCTACGCCCATATCGCCAATCAAAATGCCGCGTACCACATTATCTTCAATGATGACTTCCTGAGCAGCAAAACCAGGAAATATTTCAACGCCCAGCGATTCCGCCTGCTCGGCCAGCCAGCGGCACAGGTTGCCTGCGCTAATCACGTAGCGAGTTAAATCGCCGCCGGTGTTATGCATGCTTTTCGGCACCAGCGCATTAGGAATTTTTTGCGCTTTTTCGGCGTCTTTTAATAGATACACATCATCGCGAACGGCTGGTGTATTAAGGGGAGCATCGCGCTCCTCCCAGTCGGGGAAAAGCTCAGCCAATGCGCGCGGCTCGAATACTGCGCCGGAAAGAATGTGGGCGCCTACCTCAGAGCCTTTTTCGACGACACAGACGGTGAGCTCCTGCTCTGCCTCGTTAGCCTGCTGCATTAAACGGCAAGCGGCTGCGAGGCCTGACGGGCCTGCGCCAACGATAACAACGTCAAATTCCATTACATCACGTTCAACGTTTTCCACCCGGTTTCTCCTTATTCTCATAAGCACCATCTTTTCGCTAACTAGCGATTGAGAACTAGCTTATGAAAAGATGGCCTTAATTTAAAACGGTCGTTTGCTTCTGGTTATCTCCCATGATAGGCATAATACCTGTGTCAGGTCACCCCTACGATGGCAAATGCACACTTTATGAGCGTTGATAACAGCGATGATCATGGTGTGCTACGACCAAGGCCGCACGAATTGAGTGTTGTTGCTGGCAGGTGGGCTGTGGCAAATTGATAGGGTTTTTCATTTACTGCCCTATCAAACGCTTGCATGAATTTTTAGCGTCGCCATTTTCTTGGTGACGCCTGTCCGGGTTAACGGCTTCTATACACAAGCCAAGCGAGGAACCTATGAAAGTACTCGTCGCGGTGAAACGCGTCATCGACTACAACGTCAAAATCCGCGTCAAAGCGGACCATTCTGATGTGGACCTTACCAACGTCAAAATGGCCATGAACCCCTTCTGCGAAATTGCCGTGGAAGAGGCGGTGCGCCTGAAAGAGAAGGGCGTAGCCACCGAAGTCGTGGCCGTGACCGTAGGCCCCAAGGCCGCCCAAGAGCAGCTGCGCACCGCGCTGGCGCTGGGTGCTGACCGCGCTATCCATATCGAAACCGGTGAGCGCGCCGAATCGCTGGCAGTGGCCAAACTGCTGGCCAAAGTGGTGGGCGAAGAGCAGCCGGGCCTCGTCATCCTGGGCAAGCAGGCCATCGACACCGACAACAACCAGACCGGCCAGATGCTCGCCGCGCTAACCAATCTGCCGCAAGGTACCTTCGCCTCAGAAGTCGCGGTAGATGGCGACAAAGTTAATGTCACGCGTGAAATCGACGGCGGTCTGCAAACCGTTGCCCTCACACTCCCGGCGATCGTCACCACCGACCTGCGCCTCAACGAGCCGCGCTACGCCAAGCTGCCGGATATCATGAAGGCCAAGAAGAAGCCGTTGGATGTCAAAACCCCCGCTGACTACGGCGTGGAAGTGGCCTCCAAGGTTACGCTGCTCAAAGTGCAATCCCCCGCCGAGCGCAAAGGCGGTATCAAAGTCGCCTCGGTGGATGAGCTGATCGACAAACTGAAAAACGAAGCCAAAGTGCTTTAAAAGGAGCTGATCTCATGAGCATTCTGGTACTTGCCGACCTGCATGAAGGTCAGTTAGCGGGCGCGACCGCTCACGTCGTCGCAGCGGCCCAAGCCATCGGTGGCGATATTGATGTGCTGGTCGCCGGTGAAGGCGTCCAAGCGGCTGCCGAGGCGGCCGCTAAACTCGACGGCGTGAGCAAAGTGCGCGTGGCGGACAACGCCGTGTACGCCCACCAGCTGGCCGAGCCCATGGGCGCGCTGCTGGTGGAGCTGGCGGGTGATTACACCCACGTACTGGCCAGCGCCTCCACCACCGGTAAAAACGTCCTGCCGCGTCTGGCGGCTATGAAAGACGTCAGCCAGTTGTCGGATGTGATTGGGGTAGAGAGCGCCGATACCTTCCTGCGTCCGATCTACGCCGGTAACGCCATCGCTACGGTCAAAAGTGACGACGCGCTAAAAGTCATCACCATCCGCAGTACAGGTTTCGATGCGGTCGGTACCGGTGGTAGCGCCACAACGGAAGCGGTGGACTTCGTCGCCGACAACGCCCAGTCCAGCTTTGTGAAACAAGAGCTGGCGCAAAGCGACCGCCCGGAACTCGGTGGCGCCAAGGTCGTCATCTCTGGTGGCCGCGGCATGGGCAACGGCGAGAACTTCAAACTGCTGGACGGCATTGCCGACAAGCTGGGCGCGGCCATTGGCGCTTCCCGTGCGGCGGTCGATGCGGGCTTTGTTCCTAACGACATGCAGGTGGGCCAGACCGGTAAGATCGTCGCGCCTGAGCTGTACATTGCGGTGGGTATTTCAGGTGCGATCCAGCACTTGGCGGGCATGAAAGACTCCAAGGTGATCGTCGCCATCAACAAAGACGACGAAGCGCCGATCTTCCAGGTCGCCGACTACGGCCTAGTGGGGGATCTGTTTGAGATCCTGCCGGAGCTGGAAAGCAAGCTGTAAGCCGTTGAATTACTTGTCCGTCAAAAGCCGACTTCGCCAGAAGTCGGCTTTTTTATTTGGGGTGAATTCGATAAACTGACAATAGTTGACTAAGGTACTGGGATAAAAGATTTGCCGCCCATGGCAAAAAAATTGCCGTGGTGGTGGTTGAAAAGGGTGGAGTAAGACCACACCTACTGTAGTGAACGCAACAGAAGCCACTCAAGGAGAAGATAGCATGGCACATACCCTTCCTGAACTGCCGTACGCTTACGATGCTCTCGAGCCGAACATCGACGCGATGACGATGGAAATTCACCACTCTCGTCACCACAACACCTATGTCACCAACCTGAACGGCGCGCTTGAAGGTACTGGCCTTGAAGACGTTCCGGTTGAAGAGCTGGTTGCCAACCTGGATCGCGTACCAGAAGAGAAGCGCCAAGCCGTTATCAACAACGGTGGTGGTCACGCTAATCACTCCATGTTCTGGCAGATGATGTCTCCCAATGGTGGCGGTCAGCCCCAGGGTGACGTGGCAAAAGCCATCGACGCAGAGTTGGGCGGCCTTGATGCGTTTAAAGAAGCTTTCAAGAAAGCGGCGCTAGGTCGTTTTGGTAGCGGCTGGGCGTGGCTGTCCGTCACGCCGGAGAAAAAACTGGTCGTTGAGAATACCCTGAACCAAGACAGCCCGCTAATGCACGGCAACACGCCGGTGCTGGGTCTGGACGTTTGGGAGCACGCTTACTACCTGAAGTTCCAGAACAAGCGCCCGGATTACGTTGAAGCCTTCTTCAATGTTATCAACTGGGAAGATGTTGAGCGTCGCTACCAAGCCGCTACTGCTTAAATTTGCAGTCGGCAAGCGCGGTATAGGCTCTCTATACCGTGGAAAAACCGCCCTCAATCCAGGGGCGGTTTTTTTATTGCTGGGTATAGCGCTGGTAATTGACTGTCAATAACCTGTGGATGAAAAAATACCATATATGCTTGAATTGATTTTCTCGTGGTCTATATATAGTATGCGTGCTGTCTTTTAGAGGGGTAGAGCAGTTGCTGAGCGCTACCTGAAAAATGCCGCTATGAAAAGGAAAAATAGCCATGGAAATCCAAATTTATAGCAAGCCTGCCTGCGTACAGTGCACCGCCACCTATCGTGCGTTGGATAAGCAAGGACTCGAATACACGGTGATCGATATTACCGCTGAGTCTGGTGCTCAGGAAGAAGTAGAAGCACTTGGCTACCGCCAGCTGCCTGTGGTGGTGGTAGGTGAAGAGCATTGGTCTGGCTTCCGTCCTGATCGTATTCAAACGCTGGCGTAATCGGAATTTATGTGCACTGCCGACGCGGAAGCCAAGCAAACAGGTACGTTGGTTTATTTTTCCACTAAGTCAGGCAACACTCACCGTTTTATTGAAAAGCTTGGCTTAAGCGCCCAGCGGCTGCCGTTAAATCGTGAAGCGCCAACGCCGCGGGTAGAGCAGCCCTATATACTCATTACCCCCACTTACGGTGGCGGCGCTGTCAAAGGGGCGGTGCCGGGGCAGGTAATTCAGTTTTTAAATGACGAGCACAATCGACACCTCCTGCGAGGTGTCATTGCTGCTGGAAATACTAATTTTGGTGAGGCATACGGTTTGGCGGGGCGAATTATTGCCCAAAAGTGCCAGGTGCCGCTGCTTTATCGTTTTGAATTGTTTGGCACTGATGACGATGTCGCCAAGGTCCGCAAAGGAGTAGAAGAGTTTTGGAAACGTCAAGCTCAGTCTCTAAGAACGTAGCTACAAAAAACTCGGCAGAAACACCACGCCCTGCTGCGGGAGGAACCGAGGCGCGCACGTTGGATTACCATGCGCTGAATGCGATGCTTAATCTGTACGGTGCCAACGGCGAACTGCAGTTGGATAAAGACCGCGAAGCGGCGCGTCAGTACTTTCTGCAGCACGTTAATCAGAACACGGTCTTCTTCCACTCGCTGGAAGAGAAACTCGATTATCTGGTGGAAGAGCAGTACTACGAAGCCGACATGTTGGCGCAGTACAGCTTTGCGTTTGTGAAGGCGCTGTTTGAGCAAGCCTATGCCTACAAATTCCGTTTTCCTAGCTTTTTGGGCGCGTTTAAGTACTACACCAGCTACACGTTAAAAACCTTTGACGGTAAGCGCTACCTTGAGCGTTATGAAGACCGCGTGTGCATGGTCGCCCTGACACTGGCGCGCGGCGACGAAGCGCTGGCTAAGTCGCTCGTCGATGAAATTATTAGCGGCCGTTTTCAGCCGGCGACGCCCACGTTCCTTAACTGCGGCAAGCAGCAGCGCGGCGAGCTGGTCTCCTGCTTCCTGCTGCGTATCGAAGACAACATGGAGTCTATCGGGCGCTCCATTAACTCTGCGCTTCAGCTCTCCAAGCGTGGCGGCGGCGTGGCCTTCCTGCTGAGCAATATTCGTGAATCCGGCGCGCCGATCAAGCGTATCGAGAACCAGTCATCGGGCATTATCCCGATTATGAAGCTGCTGGAAGATGCGTTCTCCTACGCTAACCAGCTGGGTGCACGCCAGGGTGCCGGGGCTGTATATCTCAACGCTCACCATCCGGATATTTTGCGCTTCCTGGATACCAAGCGTGAAAACGCGGACGAAAAAATCCGCATCAAAACGCTGTCGCTGGGTGTGACTATTCCCGATATCACCTTTGAGCTGGCGAAGCGCAACGATGATATGTACCTCTTCTCGCCCTACGATGTAGAGCGGGTCTACGGCGTGCCGTTTGGCGATATCAGCGTCACCGAGAAGTACCATGAAATGGTGGCTGACGCGCGTATTCGTAAACAGAAGATTAACGCCCGTGCCTTCTTCCAAACCCTGGCAGAGCTGCAGTTCGAGTCTGGCTACCCGTACATCATGTTTGAAGATACGGTCAACCGCGCTAACCCGATTGCGGGCCGTATCAATATGAGCAACCTCTGCTCTGAGATTCTGCAGGTTAATACGCCGACCGAGTATGACGACGACCTTGGCTACCGTGAGATTGGTCAGGATATCTCCTGTAACCTGGGCTCTATGAACATTGCCAAGGTGATGGATGCTGGCGATATCGGCACCAGCGTAGAGATTGCCATTCGCGGCCTCACCGCCGTATCGGAAATGAGCAACCTGCGCAGTGTTCCTTCTATTGCTGAAGGCAACGCCAAGTCTCGCGCCATCGGCCTTGGTCAGATGAACCTGCATGGCTTCCTGGCTCGCGAGCATATTTATTATGGCTCAGAAGAAGGGTTGGATTTCACTAACCTGTACTTCTACTGCGTTGCCTTCCATGCCATTCGTGCGTCGAACCAGCTGGCTATTGAGCATAGTGAGACCTTTGCAGGGTTCGAAGACTCTACCTATGCGTCGGGTACATTCTTTGATAAGTACACCGACCAAGCGTGGCTGCCGCGTACGGAGAAAGTCCGTCACTTGTTTGAGCGTAGCGGTATTGCACTGCCTACTCAGGATGATTGGCAAACGCTGAAAGCCTCGGTGATGGCGCACGGCTTATACAATCGTAACCTTCAAGCGGTACCGCCGACCGGTTCTATCTCGTACATCAACCACTCCACCTCGAGCATTCACCCGGTGGCGGCGAAGATCGAGATCCGTAAAGAGGGTAAGCTGGGCCGCGTTTACTACCCAGCGCCATTCTTGAGCGAAGCGAACTTCGATTACTTCCAGGATGCTTACGAAATCGGTCCTGAAAAAATTATCGATACCTACGCAGAGGCGTCCAAGCACGTTGACCAAGGCCTCTCGTTGACGCTGTTCTTCCCGGACACAGCCACCACGCGGGATATCAACAAGGCGCAAATTTACGCATGGCGTAAAGGTATCAAGACGCTTTATTACATACGCTTGCGCCAAAGTGCCCTAGAAGGCACCGAGGTAGAGGGTTGCGTCTCCTGCACGCTGTAATCGGGTAACGCTTTTAAGATGATGTTTGTGAGAGACCTCTGATGACAATGATGCAACGTTTGTCGCGAGTGAATGCGATTAACTGGAACCGCCTTCAAGACGATAAAGACCTTGAGGTATGGAACCGTCTGACCAGTAACTTCTGGTTGCCGGAGAAAGTGCCGCTTTCCAATGATATTCAGTCGTGGAACACGCTGACGCAGCAAGAGAAGCAGCTTACTATCCGCGTATTTACGGGCCTGACGCTGCTGGACACCATTCAAAGCAGCGTGGGTGCGCCTGTGCTGATGGAAGATGCCCGCACTCCTCATGAAGAAGCGGTATACACCAATATCGCCTTTATGGAATCCGTGCATGCGCGCTCCTACAGCTCGATTTTCTCGACGCTGTGTGCAACGCGTGATGTAGACGACGCGTTCCGCTGGAGTGAGGAAAATCCGACGCTACAGATGAAGTCGGAGCTCATCCTGAAGCGCTACCGCTCGGACGACCCGCTGATGCGCAAGGTGGCGAGCGTTTTCCTGGAGTCGTTCCTGTTCTACTCAGGCTTCTACCTGCCCATGTACTGGTCCAGCCACGCCAAGCTGACCAACACGGCAGACCTGATTCGTTTGATCATTCGTGATGAAGCGGTGCACGGTTACTATGTGGGCTACAAATTTCAGCAGGCGCTGGCAGAAGAGACACCCGAGCGTCAGCAGGAAGTGAAAGACTACGCCTACGAGCTGCTGCTGGAGCTTTACGACAACGAAGTCCGCTACACCGAATCGCTTTACGATGAAGTGGGTCTGTCGGAAGATGTGAAGAAATTCCTTCACTATAACGCTAACAAAGCCCTGATGAACCTTGGCTTTGAGCCGCTATTCCCCAGCAGCGTGACGGATGTCGACCCAACGATCATGGCCGCACTGTCACCCAGCGCGGATGAGAACCACGACTTCTTCTCAGGGTCTGGCTCTTCCTATGTCATTGGTAAAGCGGTCGCCACAGAAGACGACGACTGGGCGTTTTAATCACCGCCGTGGTTACGTTCTCTACGGGAGCCTATGGCTCCCGTTTTTTATGCGCGCAACTCCCGCCAGACTGTTGGTGGATGTTAATGATAAATATTGTCATTTATTCTATTAGTGTTACGCTATGCACTGCACGCGTTAAACGCAAATCGTTCTTATACCTAATGAGTTTTAGCGCGCCGTTCGTGAGGGCGCGTTAAGCAGTGACGGAGACATAACGTGCTGAAAAGGCCTTTCTTTGCCTTGCGTGGGTGTTGGCTAGCAGGAGTGCTCGTCAGCGGTACGCTAATGGCAAGTGATGAGACAATGGATCAAGCGGCCCAAAGTGTCGAGGCCCAGCAAACCCAGTCTGAACTGCAGCAGCAAATTGACAGCGCGGATGAAGCTACGCGTTCCGCCATTGAAGAGTTGCGCCGCCTAGAGCGGGAAACCCGCCAGATGGAAACTACTAACGCAACGCTCAGTAGCCGCCTGGCTAGCGAAGCCGAGCGCCAGCAGCGATTAAGCCAAGCGCTAGATACGTTAAGCGATACCCGTGATGCGCTGCCCATGATTGAGCAGGATATGGCCGAGCAGCTAACCCGTTGGATCGAGTCAGATCTACCTTTCTTAACCGATGAACGCCTCGCCCGGGTGGAATCCGCCGGTAATCCCGAGGCAGGCAGCGCTGAACGCATTGCCAGCTTGCTCGAAGCCTGGCGCGCTGAGCTGGCCTATGGCCGTGAAGTGGATAGTTGGCGAGGCCGGTTGGTGATGGAGGGAGCGTCGCCAAGAGAGGTGGAGTACCTACGTATTGGCCGTATTGGCTTTTACTACCTCACGCCCGATGGTCGGGAAGGTGGTGTATGGGATAAAGAGGGCGGTGAATGGCTGGCGTTAGACGAGCCCGCTCGCCGTCAGGTACGCAACGGCCTGCGCATCGCTGATGATCAGCGCACGCCGGAGCTTCTGCAACTACCACTCTCTATTACTGCCAATGACCAAGGGGGCCAGCCATGAGTCTATTCTCTCGCCCAAAAGCATGGCTTTGCCTAACGTTACTGGTCGGCGCATTAACGAGCAGCGCTGCCATGGCCCAAAGCGATGAACTCGGGTCGCTAAGGGAGGCCCGAGAGGCTGCCCAAGCGCGTGATCAGGCGCGGCTGCAGTCATTCTTAGAAGATCAAGAGGGCCTGGAAGCCGCCTTGGAGGAAGCACGTGCTGCCCATGAGGCGGCTGAAGAAGAGCAGGCAGCCCTTGAAGCGCAGCAGGAAGAGCAAAGCGAGCAGGCCCAAGCGCTTGCCCAGCGGCAAGAGGAGCAGGGAGAAGCGTTAACCTCATTGCTGGCAGATCTTGCCCGTCACAGTGAAGAAATTCGCAATGAGCTAGGCGGCGATAGCTGGCTAACGCTAGAGGCAGATGCGCTGCCGCCGCGCCTTAATGATGTCGACGTTCTGGAGCGCTCACAAATCGAGGCCGTGGTAGATAGCCTGGCAACACTCACTGTGAATACCGGTCGTGCCGAGCGCCTGGAGCTGCCGGTGGCGGATGCAAGCGGCGACATAGAGTCACATAGCGTCGTGCGGCTGGGTGATTTTGCTGCCTTTACCGAGTCTGCGCTGCTTAGAAAGGGGCAAGACGAAGAGAGCAGCCTCGCCGAAGTGCCGCGCACGCCAACAGCAATCAGCGACCTGTTAGTGGCTTACCATCAGGGCGAGAGCCGTGAATTTGCCATTGACCCCACGCAAGGCAGTGTTCTGGAAGCGTTGGCGCAACAGCCCACGCTCTGGGAGCGCTTTCAGCAAGGAGGCTACGTCGGTTACGTCGTTGTCGTGCTCGGTGGTATCGGGCTGCTGGTTGCGTTAGCTCAGTATATTTACCTACTGACGGTGAGTGCGCGTGTGCGCCGCCAGCGCCAAAACTTAGATCAGCCAAGCAAGGATAATCCGCTTGGTCGCGTGTTAGAACGCTTTAAAGAGATGGATAAGCACCAAACGCCAGAAGCGCTCGAAGCGAGGCTAGATGAGGCGGTGCTGGCCGAGTTGCCGAAGATTGAGCGTGGTCAGCCTATCGTTAAATTGCTGGCCGCCATTGCACCTCTGCTGGGGCTACTGGGTACCGTGACTGGCATGATCGTGACCTTCCAAGCCATTACGGTATTTGGAACGGGCGACCCGCAGCTAATGGCTGGCGGTATTAGTCAGGCGCTGGTGACCACCGTGCTGGGCTTGGTAACCGCTGTGCCGCTGCTGTTTGCTCAAACGGCGCTCTCCAGTCGCAGCCGTTTTATTACCCAGGTGATTGAAGGCGAAGCCAGCGCCACTTTGGCCGACCATCTGGAGGCGCAGTCCACCCTTTCTGGGCAAACGGTGAACTAGCATGCCGAGCTTACCCCTTTGGCTAGAGCCAGTAGAGCGGCTGTTAGAGGCGGGCGGCGCTGTGCTAGTCGTGCTTGCGCTGGTGGCGGTGGTGGTGTTCGCCATGGCGATTGAGCGCTGGTGGTACTACCGCATCAGTTGGCGGCGCGCGCGCCATGAACTGGTTCGTCGCTGGGCGGCCCGTAGCGACCACCGCAGTTGGAGTGCGCGTACGCTACGCCATGTATGGAGTGCGGCCTTGGTAGCCAAGCTTCGCCGCCCGCTGCCCTGGATCAGACTGCTGGTGGTGCTCTGCCCGCTACTGGGGCTGTTGGGTACCGTCACCGGTATGATTACCGTTTTTGATAGCCTTTCGATGAGTGATACCCACCAAGCCCGGGCCATGGCCGATGGCGTTGCCCGAGCAACGCTGCCTACCTTAACGGGAATGGCCATTGCGGTAGTGGGTATGCTGTTTATTAGCCGTTTAGAGCACGTTATCCGTCGCGAAGACCAGCGTTTGCATGACCGCTTAGCGCGTGCCTTGGAGGAGAGTGATGCGTAGACGCCGTTCTATAGAGGCTGCCGACGACAGCAATGAGGTGAACTTAACGCCAATGCTGGATGTGGTGTTCATTATGCTGATCTTCTTTATCGTCACGACCAGCTTTATCAAGGAGAGCGGGGTGGAGATTGACCGTCCTGAAGCGTCTGCGGCCACTCCGCGCCCCGATGCCCAGGTGCTGATTGCTGTCACGCCGGAAGGAGCGGTATGGGTAGATGGCCAGCCGGTAGATCTACATCGTGTTGGTCAGCAGGTGGCCGGAATGCTCAGCGGTGAAGGGTCGGTGGTTATTCAGGCCGATCGAGAGTCCACCACGGGCGTGCTGATTGAGGTTATGGATCGTCTCCAGCAGGCAGGGGTCGAGCAGGTCGCCGTGGCAGCGAGCCGGAGCGCGCCATGATGCGTCATGCGTTGTCGATGCTAGGCGGTATTGCCCTGGCCGTCGGACTCTTCTGGATGCTGGCGCTGCTGGTGGCACCACCTGAACAGCAAGTCGATGAGCCCATTATGACGATGTCCATGACCATGGTGGAAGCGCCGGAGGTGGCGCCCGAACAGGAGGCACCGCCTCCCGCGCCTGCGCAAGCAGCACCCGCGCCTCCGCCCATGCCGACTCCCGCGCCTGCACCAGTGGCCACCAGTACGATTGCGTTGCCCGAGGTAGAGCTGCCTAACGCGCCGGTAGAGCCCGTCGAATTAGAAAGCGAGCTGCCCGAGTTGACCGAAGCTCAGCCCGAACCCGAGCCGCAACCACAGCCACAGCCAGCTCCTGAACCTGCGCCGGAACCCTCTCCCGAGCCAGCAGAAACGGCAGCGCCATCCCCTGAGCCCGCCGCTGCCCAGCGCGACGCGGCACCGGCCGCTGAGCCTGCGCCCTCCAATGAACCGGTGAGCGTTGGGCAGGTGGCGCCGACGAATCGCGTTAACCCGTCGTATCCACCCCGTGCCCAGCGTCGTGGCATGGAGGGGTTTGTGGAGGTGGAGTTCGTCATTCAGCGTAACGGTAGTGTCGACGGTAGCTCTATTCGGGTGACCAATGCCCAGCCTCGTCGGGTCTTCGAAGACGCCGCCCGCGAAGCAATTGCGCGTTGGCAGTTCGAACCCAGCCAGCAGCTACGTCGCGCCACCCAGCGTATTGAGTTCCAGTTAAGGTAGCGGTGACATGTCTCGTAGAGAAAAATCGCCAAACAGGCCAGTGAACGATACTAGCCGGGGGAAGGGGATGCAGCGTTGGGTCGCCATCATGTTACTGAGCGCTATGAGCGCTACTGCCGTGGCCAATGAGCCGCTGCCCGGTGACATTATTCAAGACCTGAACGGGTTGCAAAGCCAGTTAGCAAGCCAAGCAAACGGTTCGGCAGATCCAGAGGTGTTAAGCCGTATTATTAGCCATGCGCGCTCTCAGTCTGAGCGGTTGGCTGGCGGTAACCGGGCCGACCAGTGGGCCAGTGCGCTCTATCACCAGTTAGCGGCAAGCGCCCTTGTGCGCCAGGGGGAAAACCTTGCGGCCGCCGATGAACTGGCCAGCGCTCGCCAACGCCCGAGCGTTCCCGATAGCCAGGTACGCCGCTGGCTGCGCGATGAGGCGTCGCTGCGCCGTGCAGCCGGAGAGCGTGATGAGGCCATTGCTCTGTTCGAACAGTGGTTGTCAGAGTCCTCGGGCAATGAGCGTTACGCAGAAACGGCGTGGCTGTTGGTGCGAATGCTGGCCGAAGAGGAGCGCTGGAAGGCTGCGTTAGAGTGGCTGGTGCCGCTGCTAGAGCAAGGGGATCTCAGCGCTGAACAACAAACGCTCACGAATGTTGTGCTACGGCACACAGGAGAGAATGAGCAGGCGCTAAGTTGGCTGTTGAAGGGCTTAAACGCTGAGAGCGAAGCCGATGCATGGCGTCAGGCAGCCGGGCTTGCCCAGCAGGCAGGCCAGTTGGGCGTAGCAGCCGCCGTCTGGGAGGCGGCATGGCAACTAGGCAAGCTCTCGACCCCAGATGAGCGCCTTACTCTTATCCAGCTTCATCTGGCAGGCGGGACCCCCGCTCGTGCCGCGGAGCATTTAGAGGCAGCGCTTGAGACAGGCGAGCTTCCTAGCAACGAAGAGACGCTGCGCTTGCGAGCGACGGCCTGGCAGCAGGCGAAACATATTGATAATGCCTTGGGCGCTTGGCAAGCGCTCGCTGAAGTAACGCAATCAGCCGATGACTGGCGCCAGCTGGGTCAACTTGCTTATGGGTGGGGGAGAAATGAGCAAGCAGAGGCGGCGCTTACAACCGCTGCTAACCTTGGGGATCCCCAAGCGGAGGAGTGGCTGGCCAATTTTCACTGATAAGCAAAGCCCCTTTGCTAAGCAAGGGGCAGGCTGTTGTCTTGTTGCTGAGTTTGCTTACTACTGACTTCGCCTACTACTGAGTAATAGGAAGCGTTAATGTAAAGTCGCTCCAGGTCGGGGCGTGGTCAGAGGGGCGCTCCATACCGCGTAGCGGGTAATCGATGCCTGCGCCTGTCACGCACTCGGCCAAAGGCTTTGAGACGAGAATGTAGTCGATACGCAGGCCGCGCTTTGGCTCTCGATCAAACCCTTTAGAACGGTAGTCAAACCAACTGAACCACTCGCTGTTATCAGGGTGGCACAGCCGGTAGCTGTCGCTAAGCCCCCACGCTTTAATGCCTTCCAGCCACTCACGCTCAATGGGCTGGAAGCTGGTTTTACCTTCGCGTAGCCAGCGTTTACGGTTGGCTTCGCCAATGCCTATATCCTGGTCTTCCGGTGAGATATTAAAATCACCCATGACCGCCAGCCGCTCTTCAGGAGCATGCTGGGTATTAAGCAGGTGTGCGAGCTGTTGATAAAAGCGTGCTTTGTGCGGAAACTTGGTGGGGTGATCAATACTCTCGCCTTGCGGAAAGTAGCCGTTCCACACAGTGACCGCTTCGCCATCGTCGGCGAGAAGCTTGACGCCAATCATGCGGCGCTGCGCATCCTCTTCATCATCAGGAAAACCGTAAAACACCGCCTGCGGCTGTTGGCGGCACAGTAACGCAACGCCGTAATGCCCTTTCTGGCCATAATAGAAGACGTGATAGCCCATGGCTTCTACGTCAGCCACGGGGAATTCACTATCCTGCACTTTGGTTTCTTGTAAGCCAATGACATCAGGTTGTTGAGTGTCGATCAGCGCTTGAAGCTGATGTAGCCGTGCCCGAATGCCATTGATATTAAACGACACCAAACGCATTACGAAGGGTCTCCTGATGAGTTGTCGCCCCCTTTGTCAGGGTGAATCGCAATCGGTTGGCCACTTTGCTGGCGCGCTAGTTTACGCACGGCTTGTAGTTTGCGCTGCTGCTGCTTTTTAGCCACAAAGCGGCGCGATGAGGTCACCTGATCAGGGTTCTCATGGCGCCACTTTTTATAATCTTTGCGGCGACCAGTGCGGATAGTCACTTTATCCGCTAATGAACGAGTCTTTTTCTTACGCGTCATGTCGCGCTCCTTGGGTTAATGTATGCCTCATTCTAACAGGCAAGCGTGCTCCTTCGACAGCAGGGCGCGCTCTTATCGCCAACCCCTGGTACAATGCGCACTTCGTGATGCCTAACATCCACAGAAATGGACAGATACACAGCCTATGAGCGAGTCGGAACAGACCACAGCATCGGCCCAGAACCGCAAGCCTAAACGTCGTCGTCGGAAACCGCGTCGTCGTCAGTCGAACTGGGATCTTCGTCAGTTTCAGGTGCCCGCCGTTGCCGGCAAGTGGCGCTTCCATGACTTTGATCTGCCGCTGCCTCTAATGCGCGCTATTCATGCCCAAGGGTTTGAGTACTGCACGCCCATTCAGGCGGAAGCACTGCGCCACACGCTGTTAGGTGGCGATATTGTCGGTAAAGCGCAAACGGGCACCGGGAAAACGGCCGCGTTTTTAATCTCGGTGATGGCTTACTTCCTTGAAGAGCCCACGCCGGATGGCCAAAAGCCGGGCGCACCCCGTGCGCTGATTATCGCGCCGACCCGAGAGCTGGCGCTGCAGATCGAGAAAGACGCCAAAGCTCTTGCGCGTTTTACTCAGCTTAACGTTGCCAGCGTAGTCGGCGGTATGGACTACCAGAAGCAGCGCGAGAGCCTGGGTAAGAAGATCGATATCCTGGTTGCCACGCCTGGACGCCTGCTGGACTTCCATCAGAAGCGCGATATCGACCTCTCTGAAACCGAAGTGCTGGTGCTCGACGAAGCGGACCGTATGCTCTCCATGGGGTTTATTCCCGACGTGAAGCGCATTATTCGCTACACGCCGAAAAAAGAGGAGCGCCAAACGTTCCTGTTCTCGGCCACCTTTACCGACGATATTCTCAATCTGGCAAGCCAATGGACGCTTGATCCGGCGCATGTCGAGATCGAAGTGACCGTCGAGAATCAGGCGGATATCGACCAGCGCGTCTATCTTGTCTCCGATGACGATAAGCAGCGGCTGCTGGTGAAGCTACTGGAGCAGGAGAGCTTTGAGCGCGTCATGGTATTCGGTAACCGCCGTGATTTGGTGCGCAAGCTTGACGATCTGCTGAAAAAAGCGGGTGTCAGCGCGGCTATGCTGTCCGGCGATGTGCCTCAAAACCAGCGTATTAAAACGCTGGAAAGCTTCCGTGAGGGAGAGATTCAGGTACTGGTCGCCACCGATGTCGCGGGTCGCGGTATCCATATTGAAGACGTCAGCCACGTTATCAACTACACGCTGCCAGAAGACCCTGAAGATTACGTCCACCGTATTGGCCGTACTGGCCGCGCGGGCGCCAAAGGGGTCTCCATCAGCTTTGTTGGTGAAGAAGACGCCTTCTCACTGCCAGAGATTGAGCGCTACATTAACGGTAAGCTGCCCTGCGAACATCCGCCGGAAGGCATGCTGTAACGGGCATGCTGGATAACGCGCTTAAAAACGATATTCAGCAGGCCTACCGTAACGTGGTGGAAAAGCTAGGGCTGACACCACGTTACGGGCAGCGCTTAATGATTGCTGAAATCGCCCGCACCCTAGGTGATATCGAGTGCGACAGCGAGGGAAAGCGCGTTAGCGATAGCCACGTTTGCGTGCTGGAAGCCGGCACCGGCACGGGCAAGACGCTGGCTTATCTCATTGCAGGGCTGCCCATAGCCAAGGCGCAAGGCAAACGGCTCATTGTCTCCACGGCCACTGTTGCCCTTCAAGAGCAAGTGTTGAATCAAGACCTGCCGTCGCTGGCTAGCCATAGCGGTGTTGCTTTTCGCTATGCGCTAGCGAAAGGTCGCGGCCGTTACGTCTGCGTGGCGCGGCTGGATCAAGCGCTGGAAGGTAGTGAGCCCAACCCAACGCTTTCGCTGTTCGAGCAATCCCTTCAAGCTGATAGCAGCGACTTTAACGTACTGGCCACCGATATGGCGGAGGCCTACGGTAAAGGCGAGTGGGAAGGCGATCGCGATACCTGGCCGGTGTCTATCGAAGACAGCCACTGGCGTCAGCTGACGGTTGACCACCGCCAGTGCACTGGCCGCCGTTGCGGGCATTTTGGTGCCTGCGCCTTTTTCCGCTCTCGTCGAGAGTTGGAAAATGCGGATGTTATCGTTGCTAACCACGACCTCGTGCTGGCGGATCTTGCCCTTGGGGGTGGTGCGATTCTGCCAGACCCTGCCGACTGCATCTTTATTTTCGATGAAGGTCACCACCTGCCGGATAAGGCGCTGTCCCATTTCGCCCACCGCTTTGCGGTGCACGGCTGTCTGCGCTGGCTAAAAACCCTGAAAAGTAGTTTGACGGATTTGAACCAGGGGCTGGCGGTACAGCCCACCATTGCTCGCTTACTGGCAGGGCTGCCTGAGCTACTGCATAGCTTGGAGCCTGCGCTGGGTGACGTGTTTAGCATGGGGCATCAGCTGGCAGGGCGTGAAAATGGTCTGGCAGATGAAGAGGCGACCCATCAGCAGCGCTTTGAAAAAGGCCAAGTGCCCGAGGCGCTGCGCGAACAGGCGCAGCAGCTGCTAGTCATGTTTGCCACCCTGTCGAGAAGTCTAGAAAGCATTAGCGATATTCTGCGCGAAAGCCTGGACCCGGATAAACAGACCGGCCTGGACCGTGACCAGGCGGAAACGTGGCTGCCTCTAATAGCGTTGCTCCATGGTCGCGCCCTGGAGGCTCATGCGCTGTGGCAAGCGTTTAGTGAACAGGATGCCGCCAATGCGCCGCCCAGCGCACGGTGGATAACGCTCAGTCGTGTGGCGGGCGAACCAGAGATTGAGTTCTCAGCAAGCCCGGTTTCTGCAGCGCACACGCTTGCCAAGCACCTATGGGGGCGCTGCCACGGGGCGGTTGTCACTTCGGCAACGCTCACGGCGCTTGGCCGTTTTGAGCGCCTGCAGGAGCGGGCTGGTTTAGCTAACCGCTACCGTTATCAGGCGCTGCCTAGCCCGTTTGATTACGCTAATGCAGTTCTGCGGGTGCCCGCAGAAGCAACGGACCCCAGTGACCGGGATGCCCATGAGAACGCCATTGTGCGCTTTGTGTCGCAGCTAGGTGAGGAGGAGGCGGTACTGGTGCTGTTTTCCTCTCGCGCACAGCTGCGTGCGGTGGAAAAGGCACTGCCTGCTGCGGCAAAAGAGCGCATCTTGGCGCAAGACGCGCTGCCCAAACGTGAACTCATCGAGCGACACAGAGCGGCGGTGGATAGCGGTAAGGGCAGCGTGATTTTCGGCTTAGCTAGCTTTGCCGAGGGTATCGATTTACCGGGGGATTATCTCACCCACGTGGTGATTACCCGGCTGCCGTTTGCGGTGCCGGATGACCCCGTTGGGGCAACGCTTGCCGAATGGATCGAGAGCCAGGGCGGTAACCCGTTTATGCGCATTAGCGTACCGGATGCTTCGATTAAACTGGTGCAGGCGTGTGGTCGTTTAATCCGTAAAGAGAGCGATCGGGGAGTCATTACGCTGCTGGATCGGCGGGTGATTACGCGCCGCTATGGCCAGGCGCTATTAGATGCGCTGCCGCCTTTCAGGCGCGATATACAGGCATAGGTGATAGGGGGCGTTAGGTTCTGGCGATAAAAAACGCCCGCTAAGCAGCGCTCGGCGGGACGTTTTTGAGAGCGGTGGCTTGTTACGCGATGCGTTTCGCCAGTACCGATGCTAGTTTCTCGTTCATACGGGTGAACGTTTCCACTGTGGTGTCCCAGTCGATGCAGGCATCGGTGATCGATACGCCGTACTGCAGCTGGCTTAAGTCTGCAGGCACTTTTTGATTGCCCCAGCCAATGTTGGATTCCACCATCAGACCGATAATCGAGGTATTGCCTTCGAGAATCTGGTTGGTCACGTTTTCCAGTACCAGTGGCTGCAGCGCGGCATCTTTGTTCGAGTTTGCGTGTGAGCAGTCGATCATGATGTTGGCAGAGAGATTAGATTTTTTAAGCTCTTTCTCCGCCAGGGCAACACTCACGCTATCATAGTTAGGCTTGCCATTGCCGCCACGCAGGACCACGTGGCCATAGGCGTTGCCGCGGGTGCGGATAATCGCCACTTGGCCTGCCTGGTTGATGCCCAGGAAGTTGTGCGGGTTAGCGACAGATTGCAGTGCGTTAATCGCCACATCCAGACTACCATCGGTGCCGTTTTTAAAGCCAACCGGGCAGGAGAGGCCGGAGGCCATTTCACGGTGAGTCTGTGACTCGGTGGTGCGGGCACCAATGGCCGACCAGCTAATGCAGTCCTGCAGGTACTGCGGAGAGATGGGGTCAAGCGCTTCAGTAGCTAGCGGCAGACCCATTTCGGCTAAATCGACCAGCAGTTTGCGGGCAATGTGCAGGCCTTCGTCAATTTCGAAAGAGTCGTTCAGGTGCGGGTCGTTAATTAACCCTTTCCAGCCCACGGTCGTCCGCGGCTTTTCGAAATAGACACGCATCACGATATAGAGGCTGTCGCTCACTTGATCAGCCAGAGTGCGCAGGCGGCGGGCATAATCAAGCGCTGCTTCAACGTCGTGAATAGAGCAGGGGCCAACGACCACCAGCAAACGCGGATCTTTGCCATCTAGAATGTTTTGGATGGTCTGACGGCCTTCGATAACCGAACGCTCGGCGCTTTCCGTTAAGGGGATAGCGTTTTTCAGTGCTTCTGGGGTGGTAAGAACATCCTGTGCAAGGACGTTAAGGTTACTAACCTGTTGATCTGACATCTTGCTACCTGTGCGTGCGCGATGGGCTAAAAGTGGCCACTACTATGGCGCGTCACGGTGGTAAAAATCAATTGTTACGGAACTTTGCATTAAGGAAAAATGTCAGCCTCAGGGTTTTAACAGAGGGGGCAAGCGCTTGATGCGCTGCTAAGAACGCGTAACACTAGACGATATTGGTGTTTAGCAATTCAACGCGTGCAACATAACCAAGGGGGCAGGTGGAGCTTTGCCTGTTAATTTCCTCCATGATGATTAACTTATGCCCAAGGGACGCTATGCTGCTTGCTGTGAAGGCCCGGCTTACAGGGCGAAAAAGACACAAAGCTCGGCGTAAAACGTTCGAGCAGAAGGAGCGTGTGAATGGGCACTCGTGAAACAGACCAACAGCTGGTTGAACGTGCCCAGAAAGGCGATACACGCGCTTTTGATCTGCTGGTGAAAAAATATCAGCATAAAATCATTGGCTTGATTGGACGCTACGTCCACGACCATGCAGAAGTACAGGACGTGGCGCAGGAAGCTTTTATCAAGGCTTATCGTGCGCTGGGTAAATTTCGCGCAGAGAGCGCGTTTTACACCTGGATGTATCGCATTGCGATTAACACGGCGAAAAACTACTTGGTATCTCGTGGACGTCGGCCACCAGGTAGCGATTTAGATATTGTCGACGCTGAAATTCTCGATCAGAGCGGTCGCTTGGCGGACTCAGAGTCGCCAGAAGCATCTATTGCTCGGGATCAACTTGAGGCGGCGGTATATGAAGCGATTGAGAAACTGCCAGATGATTTACGCACCGCTATTACGCTGCGTGAGCTGGACGGCTTAGCCTACGAAGATATTGCCCAAGTGATGCAGTGTCCGGTGGGCACCGTTCGCTCGCGAATTTTTCGCGCTCGGGAAGCGGTTGATGAGCATATTCGTCCGCTAGTCACTACGGCGCGTAACAGCCGCGATGACTAAGCCGCTGACTAATGAAAGTAGTGCTTTGGTCACAGTCATTTACGTTTTTGCTTTTTTTGTGAACTGTCTGGCAAGTGAGGCGTCATACAAGTTATCTAGCTTTAACGAGTTGAGCCGCCGACAGCTACCGTAATGCTATCTGCCTGTCAGTGATTAGCATTATGCAAACGGTGATTTGTAATAGGGTCTTGGCCTGCGAGGTTTTGCGGTTAAAACACGCACTAGCCGTGTTGCCGCTGAGCTTCTTCTAACACAGTGTGAGGGTGTGAAGTATGAGTCAAAGCACACGGGAATCACTTTCAGCATTAATGGACAGTGAAAGTGACGAGCTTGAATTGCGCCGGGTGTTGAAATCACTGCCCGATGATGCCGACGCGGCAGAAACGTGGCGTCGCTATCACTTAGCGCGCAGCATGATGCAGCGCGAGCGTGGGGTAGACGTTAGCGTAGACCTTTCTGCTGGCATTATGGCTCGCCTGCGTGAAGAACCAGCGCCTGTTATGGGTGGCGATAGCGCAGCCTCACCTGTACGAGCAGGTGGAATATCGTTTGCTCGTGGTGCCGGTGTCGCTGCTGCGGTGTCGTTGATGGTCATTACGGGCGTTCAATTCTTTAATGGTAGCGCCTCTACCGGTGGTGCTCAGCCCGCGAGTAATACAGTGGCTTCGCAGAATGGCGCTGGAGCTCAGGTGCAGCCGGTAAATTTGGCAGCATCACAATCTGCCGCTATGACGGCTTCCGACATGCCTATGTTTGAACCTACACCATTTCGCATTAATGGTCAGTCGGGCAACAGCGGCTTAATGAATATTAGCGAAGCTGGGTTTTCTGCCCCCGTTGCTCCGCAAGGCACGATGGCACAGCAAGCGACGACGATTGATGTTGATCAATTGCGCATGCTTCAGTCCTACCTAGAGCAACATGCGCAGGGTGCTGCAACGGGCGGTGGTGACAGCTGGATGCCGCTGATGCGCTCAGCAGTGACAGAACCACTGGGTCAGCGTTAAGCAAGGCGGGTCGCCGGACAACGTGATCGCTGAGTAAGGGGCTGATAGATTGGTATGGTGACTGCCAGATGTGCTTTATGGGGAGGCAGGCTTGCATTAACGTTAAGCCTGTTGAGTGCCAGCCTGCATTCCTCGTTTGTTACTGCTGATACCCCTACGGTGCTCTCCTGTGCCGAGGTTGCTGAACAGCAAACACCAGCAACCACGCAAGCATGGCTTGAGTTAGCACTGGTTGCGGGCCACTGTTATGACTTTCAGGCCCGAGCAGTCGCTATCGATGCCTTGGGTGTACGTACGCTTGCACTTTCCCACCGCATTCGTGATGGTGTTCGCCAGCAGGTCGTACAACATCTTGATGGGCCATCGGTAAGTATTGAGCGACGCTCTATTGCTGGCTATATGGCGCGCTTTACGCCAGAAGTGAACAGTGGCTTAAAAGCCCCTGAAGCTTGGGCGCAACATGTGGCTTCCTATTACGATATTTCCCTTCAAGAAGATGCCCGGGTGGCAGAGCGCGATGCAGTGCAACTGCGTTTTTCACCCCGGGATCAGCAGCGCTACTATCATGCATGGTGGGTTGATAAAGAGACCGGGCTGTTACTTAAGCATGTTATGAGTGACCGGCAAGAACGTGTGCTGGAAACCTTTCAAATTACCCAGCTTCACTCTCCTAAACTTTATGATGGCGGCGTCGCCGATGACGTGAGCGCCGAACATGTCGATCACTCTTGGCACGCAGAGTGGTTGCCAGAGGGGTTTGTTGCTCAGCCGCAAGATCCAGGGCAGCCTGTCAGCAATCAGCGGGTATATAGCGATGGCTTGGCCGCGGTCAGCCTTTTCGTTAACCCTATTGAGCAGAGCGTGTTGAAAGAAGGCGTTCACCAGCTAGGTGTTTCAACAGCATCAGTGGCGCTGGTGTCCGAGGGTGATCAACGCTGGCAATTGATAGCCATTGGGGAGCTCCCTTCGGATATGCTGCAGCGTATTGTGCAATCTGTTCGTATTGAGCCATAGCCATGTCTACCCCTTATGCCGCCTGCGCATCGCTTTTAAGAACGGGTATCGTCGTTGGCTATACGGGTGATGGATTGACCGTTGATGTGTCGCTTAACGCTGCCTGCCAGCAGTGTGCTGAAGGGCGTGGTTGTGGTATGGGGCTGTTAGCGCGGCGCCAACAGCAGCACATCACTGTGTATCCTAAGGCGCGCGTCGCTAGCGGTGCGTCTGCTTACCCTCTTGGTAGCCAAGTTACCATTGCACTACCTAAACACGATATCAGCTATTTGGCGCTTCTGATTTACGCGTTGCCACTATTGGCGGCGTTGTTAGTCTCTGGAGGCGCCTCGCTGCTAGGCACTAATGAATGGTTAAGCGCAGCGCTTTTCTTTAGTGCATTGATATGCGGTGTTATTGTCCTTAAATATCTAATGCGTGGGCGGATGGAACGCTTCCGGCCGCGCTTGGTCAGTTAGTTGTTCCGTAGCTCGCTAAGAGTTGCACTCCCTTCGTTTCGTATCTGCTTTACTAGGAGCTGTTGCATGAAGCGCTTGGTTCTTCCCTCGACACTATGGCTATGCTTAGTCGCGATGTTTTTTATAGGCCAGAACGCCTATGCGCAAACGCTGCCCGATTTCACTGAATTGGTGGAAGATGCTGCACCGGGCGTTGTGAATATCTCCACCAGTCGAACGGTTCAGCGTAGCCCGGCCATTCAAGGGTTTGGCGGCCAGGAAATCCCTGAAATCTTCCGTCACTTCTTTGGCGATAGTTTTCCGACACCCCCAGGCAGTAGCGGGGGAGGCAGTGAGGAGCGCCAATCGTTAGGCTCTGGCTTTATTATCAGCGCTGATGGCTATGTCATGACAAACGCCCATGTGGTGCAGGATGCCGACGAAATCCTGGTGCGCTTGAACGACCGGCGCGAACTGTCGGCTGAGCTGATCGGTAGCGATACTCAAACTGATGTGGCACTCCTGAAAATTGATGCTAACAATCTGCCAGTGCTTAATCTTGGCGACTCTGACGAACTGAAAGTAGGCGAGTGGGTCGCTGCCATTGGTTCACCGTTTGGGTTTGATCACTCGGTGACTGCAGGCATCGTTAGCGCGATTAACCGCACGCTACCCCGTGATGCCTACGTACCGTTTATTCAAACCGATGTAGCGATTAACCCTGGCAACTCCGGTGGACCGCTGTTTAATTTACAGGGAGAGGTCGTGGGTATTAACTCGCAGATCTTTACCCGCAGCGGTGGCTTTATGGGGCTTTCGTTCGCTATTCCGATTAACGTTGCTATGGATGTCGCCGATCAGCTTCGTGAAGATGGCCACGTTAATCGTGGTTGGCTGGGTGTCATGATCCAGCCGGTATCTCAAGATCTGGCTGAGTCTTTTGGCATGAGCAAAGCCATTGGCGCACTGATCGCCGACCTTGATCCAGAAGGCCCTGCGGCCCAGGGTGGCCTGCAAGCGGGAGATGTCATTATCGAAGTGAATGGCGAAGAGGTTGACCGTTCAAGCACGCTGCCTCGCTTAATTGGTCGCGTAGCACCTGGCGATGATGTCGAACTAACGCTAATGCGTGATGGCGAGCAAGTCTCAGAAACGGTAGAGCTGGGCAGCTGGCCCGATATGAACGAAGCAACATCGGCAGCCAATAGCGATAGCCAAGTACGCCTAGGTGTCGCAGTTGCTGAAGTAGATCAAGCAATGCGGGAGCGGCTGAACATCAATGGCGGCGTTGTAGTCAGTCAGGTAGAGCCTAATAGTGTGGCTGCCCAGGCGGGCCTGCGCGCTGGCGATATTCTGGTGAGTATTGATCACCGCAGCGTGGCGTCGGCAGACGAGCTAATGCGCATTGTAGAAGAGCTGCCCAATGACCGTGCTATTCCTGTGCGGCTATACCGTGATGGTCGTTCGTTGTTTGTGGCATTAAGACTCGAATAACCCCTCCTTGTCTTCACTCCAGTCCGGCGGTTCTCGCCGGACTGCTGTTCCTATCCCCCGCATATCGCTACAATAGCGCTTATCTTTTGACGAACTTTGGCAATGCAGTGGTGCGGTCCTCGATTTTTTGCCCTTCGGCCTAGCGCCGCACCCCCACGCTTGCGTACCAATAAGGCAGAACACACTCGATGTCTCATGACGTTTCCAGCGGAAAGCTCAAGCATATTCGCAATTTCTCCATCATCGCGCATATCGACCACGGTAAATCGACGCTCTCTGATCGTTTGATTCAAACCTGTGGCGGTTTGACCCAACGTGAGTTGAAGGAGCAGGTGCTCGACTCCATGGATATCGAGCGTGAGCGGGGCATTACTATTAAGGCGCAGTCGGTAACGCTGGACTACACCGCTGCCGATGGCCAGGTTTACCAGCTCAACTTTATCGATACACCAGGGCACGTTGACTTCTCCTATGAAGTCTCGCGCTCGCTGTACGCCTGTGAAGGGGCGCTGCTGGTGGTTGATGCCGCCCAAGGGGTGGAAGCACAGTCAGTGGCTAACTGCTACACCGCGATTGAGCAGGGCCTGGAAGTACTACCGGTACTTAATAAAATTGACCTTCCCCAGGCCGACCCCGACCGGGTAGCCCAGGAAGTAGAAGAGATTATCGGCTTAGATGCCACTGATGCCTGCCAGGTATCAGCGAAAAGCGGTATTGGTATCGATGCGTTGCTAGAGCGGCTAGTGCGGGACATCCCTCCGCCCAAGGGTGATCCTGAAGCGCCCCTACAGGCGCTAATTATCGATTCCTGGTTCGATAACTACCTCGGCGTTGTCTCACTGGTGCGCCTGTTTGACGGCACGCTGCGTAAGGGCGACAAAATTCGCATCAAGTCGACTGGCCGCGACTGGAACGCCACGGAAGTGGGTATTTTTACCCCGCTGCGCAAAGAGACCAATATCCTCCGTGCCGGTGAAGTCGGCTTTATCGTGGCCGGTATCAAAGAGATTCATGGGGCACCCGTGGGCGATACCATCACCCACACCAAGACCCCAGACGTGCCGCGTCTGCCAGGTTTCCAGAAAGTGAAGCCGCAGGTTTACGCCGGTATGTTCCCAGTGAGCGCGGACGATTATGAAGATTTCCGCGATGCCCTGGAAAAGCTCGCCCTTAACGATGCTTCTCTTGAGTACGAGCCGGAAAACTCCGATGCACTGGGCTTTGGTTTCCGCGTAGGCTTCCTCGGCACGCTGCACATGGAGATCATCCAAGAGCGCCTGGAGCGTGAGTACGATCTGGATCTGCTGACCACCGCGCCAACGGTTGTCTATGAACTCGCCATGAAGAACGGCGACATCCAGTACGTCTCCAACCCCTCCAAGCTGCCTGACATGGCCGATGTAGAGCAGATGCGCGAGCCCATCGTGCGTGCCAGCATTCTGGTACCTCAGGAGTTTGTAGGTAACGTCATCGCCGAGTGCGAGCAGCGTCGTGGCACCCAGTTGGACATGCAGTTTTTAGGTAACCAGATTCAGCTGACCTATGAGCTGCCCATGTCGGAAGTGGTCATGGACTTCTTTGACCGTTTAAAATCCATCTCTCGCGGTTATGCATCGCTGGAGTACAACTTCGAACGCTTTGAAGCGGCGAAACTGGTGCGTCTAGATGTATTGATTAACGGCGATAAAGTCGACGCCCTGGCGGTCATTATCCACCGCGACCATGCCCACAACCGTGGCCGTTTGCTGGTGGAGAAGATGAAAGAGCTGATTCCGCGTCAGATGTTTGACGTAGCGATTCAGGCAGCGATTGGTGGTCAGGTGGTTGCTCGTTCTACGGTGAAGGCTCTACGTAAAAACGTCACGGCTAAGTGTTACGGCGGCGACGTCAGCCGTAAGAAAAAGCTGCTAGAGAAACAGAAAGCCGGTAAGAAACGGATGAAACAGGTGGGGCGTGTTGAAATTCCCCAAGATGCCTTCCTTGCTGTGCTCAAGGTAAACGACTAGGGATACGAACCCCACATGGATTTTTCACTATTACTGGTACTCGCCGTTGCACTCTCTGGAGCCATTTACCTGCTGGATGTGCTGGTGCTTCGGCCAAAGCGCCGTGAGCGTGTGGCCAAAGCTGAAACGGCCACCATGGAAGGCCTGGATGCGCCGACTCGGGAAAAGCTCCTAAAAGAACCGTGGCCAGTTGATTACTCGCGTTCGTTTTTTCCGGTGCTACTCGTCGTGTTGGTGGTGCGTAGCTTTATCGTAGAGCCGTTTCAGATTCCCTCTGGTTCCATGAAGCCTACCCTGGAAATCGGTGACTTTATTCTAGTGAATAAATTTGCCTATGGGCTTCGGCTGCCTGTCGTCCATAACCGCTTTTTGGAAGTAGACGACCCTGAGCGGGGCGATGTGATGGTGTTCCGCTTCCCCGAAGAACCATCGGTGAACTTTATTAAGCGCGTGGTGGGCCTGCCCGGCGACCGTATTCGCTATGAAGGCAAGCAGCTCTATGTGAACGGCGAGCCGGTCACCAAAGCACTGATTGAAGAGGGCCCGGAGCTCTCTCCCCAACAGCTACTGCTGGAAGAGCAGTTAGGCGAAGTCAGCCACTTTATTTATAACAACCCCCGTGACCCAGGCCCGCAAATGCGCGAAGTCGTCGTGCCTGAAGGCCACTACTTCACCATGGGGGATAACCGCGACCATTCCAATGACAGCCGCTACTGGGGCTTTGTGCCCGAAGATAACATTGTGGGCCGCGCGTTTGCTGTTTGGATGCACTGGGATGGCGGCCTGCCCAGCTTCACCAGCGTACGGCGTATTGAATGAAGCAGCATAATTTACAAACCGTTAGTGTGGTTATCTTAGTTAACGTCAATGACGTAGGAGCACTGTGAGTAATTCCTTAACCGCTTTTTGCCGACGAATCGGCCATACCTTTGGCGACCCAACGCTTTTGGAACTGGCCATGACCCATCGCAGCTACGGTGGTCGTAACAATGAGCGCCTGGAATTTCTAGGTGACTCTATCGTCAATTTCGTGATTGCCGAAGCGTTGTTTCAGCGCTTTCCCCAGGCGCGAGAAGGGCAGCTTTCCCGCCTGCGTGCCCGCTTGGTAAAAGGCCAAACCCTCGCCGAACTGGCACGCGAAATGGCCTTTGGCGAGTGCCTACGGCTGGGCTCCGGTGAAATGAAAAGCGGCGGCCACCGCCGCGAATCGATTCTAGCGGACGCCGTAGAAGCCGTGATAGGCGCGATTTACCTGGATGCCGGTATGGATGCGGTACGCGAGCGCGTGCTGGCGTGGTATGCCGAGCGTCTAGAAAATATTTCGCTGCAAGATACCCAAAAAGACCCCAAAACACGCTTACAGGAGTTTTTGCAGTCGCGCCAAGCGGCGCTGCCGCGCTATGAAGTGGTCTCTGTAAAGGGAGAGGCGCATGCCCAGACCTTTACCGTGGAGTGCTACATCGAGCTACTAAGCGAGCATACCACTGGTAAAGGCCCCAGCCGCCGCCACGCTGAACAGCAGGCTGCGGAAGAAGCACTGTCCTATCTCGAACAACCCCCTGGAGACAAATCATGAGCCAAACCTGCGGATTCGTGGCCATCGTTGGCCGTCCCAACGTAGGCAAATCAACCCTCATGAACCGGATTCTGGGGCAGAAAATTTCGATTACCTCGCGGCGGCCACAAACCACCCGCCACCAAGTGATGGGCATTAAAACCGTTGAAGAGACGCAGTTTATCTACGTTGACACGCCGGGCATGCACATCATGTCCAAAGATCGCAACAAGGCCATCAACCGCTTCATGAACCAGGCGGCGACCCAGGCGCTTCGCGATGTGGACTGCGTGGTGTTCATCATCGACCGCACTCGCTGGACCGACGAAGACCAGGCCGTGTTAAAGCGTTTAGAGCATGTGAAAGCGCCGGTAATTCTAGCGGTCAATAAGGTCGATCGTCTCCAGGATAAAGCCGACCTGCTGCCTTGGCTGGCCGAGGTAGGCGCACGCCGTGAGTTTGCTGCCGTTGTGCCCATCTCCGCCAAGCATGGCACCCAGGTAGAGACCCTGGAAGAGGAAGTCGCCAAGCACTTGCCGGAGAGCATCCACTTCTTCCCAGAAGATCAAATCACCGACAAGAGCCTGCGCTTCATGGCGGCAGAGCTGGTGCGTGAAAAAGTGATGCGCCAGCTAGGTGACGAGCTGCCCTACCAGATGACGGTCGAGATCGAAGAGTTCCGCGAGACCGAGCGCGTCACGCACATCAGCGCGCTGATTTTGGTGGAGCGCCAAGGTCAGAAAGTGATTTTGATCGGCGAGAACGGCGACCGGATCAAGAGTATTGGCCGTGAAGCGCGCCTGGATATGGAGCGTGCGCTGGGTACTAAGGTCATGCTGAATATGTGGGTGAAGGTGAAGCGCGGCTGGTCGGATGACGAGCGGGCACTGAAGAGCCTGGGTTACGATCTCGATTGAGCACCGCCATGACCGCCGAGCCTGCGTTTCTGCTGCACCGTCGGGCATATCGTGAAACCAGCGCGCTGGTCGACTTATTAACGCTCAACCATGGCCGCATCCGGGCGGTTGCCCACGGCGGCCAGCGGCCCGGTTCTAAATCTCGCCAGCGGCTGCAGCCGTTCACCCCGCTATTTGTGTCATGGCGGGGAGAGCGAGAGTTAAAACGGTTAACGTTGATGGAATCGCGAGGTCACACCGCGCTGCTGGCAGGCGAAGGCTTGCTGTGTGGTCTCTATGCCAATGAAATTGCTACTCGCTTACTCCCGCTTGAACTGGCCGCCACCGATGTCTTTGCTTTTTATAGTGCTTTGCTAGATGCGCTGCCGGTACCTGCGGAGCGGGGCTTGGCGCTTAGACGCTATGAGTGGGCGCTATTGGAGGCGCTTGAGGCCACGCCGCGTTTCTGTACCCTTGAAGGCGGAGCGCTGGACCCGCACCAACGCTATCGCTTTGATGCTGACAGCCGTGCTTTTGTGGCGGCGGAACAGGGTATTGAAGGTCGCACCTTACGCTACATAGAGCAAGGCGACTGGCAGCCTACGGGCTTAGCGAGCGCTCTGAAAGCGGTCATGCGGGCAGCGCTGGCCCCCCATCTTGGCCCAACGGCATTACGCTCTCGCGAGCTGATGCTAGATTTAGCCCGCCGCCGTCATCGTTAGTGAACCACCGTTACTATTGATCGCGATAACGACCTATCGCTGCTTATTGATTGGAGACCCGCTATGCATCCCCCACGGATATTACTCGGCGTTAACATCGACCATATTGCCACGCTGCGCCAGGCCCGTGGCACTCGTTACCCTGATCCGGTTCAGGCAGCGCTGTTGGCGGAAGAAGCTGGAGCCGATGGGATTACCGTCCACCTACGCGAAGACCGCCGCCATATTCAGCCCCGTGACGTGCGCCTGCTGGCGGAGGTGCTCAATACGCGCATGAATCTTGAAATGGCGGTCACCGAAGAGATGCTGGCGCTTGCAGAAGAAGTGCGCCCGGCCCATGTGTGCTTGGTGCCCGAGAAGCGCGAAGAGCTGACCACCGAGGGCGGGTTGGATATCGTCGGCGGTTTCGATCATATCGCCAGTGCTTGCCAGCGTCTCGCTGCGATTGGCTGCGATATATCGCTGTTTATCGACCCGGATGAAGCACAAATTGATGCTGCCAAGCGCGCAGGCGCGCCTACCATCGAGTTACACACCGGAGCCTATGCAGAGGCAAAACCGGGGAGTGCCGAGGCCAACGCCGAGTATGACCGCCTCAGCGCGGCGGCGGTACACGCCGTATCTCTGGGCTTGGTGGTCAATGCTGGTCACGGGTTGCACTACCACAATGTGGAAGCCATTGCGGCGCTACCCGGTGTTAATGAACTGAACATTGGCCACGCGATCATTGCCCGTGCGCTGTTTGTCGGCTTGAAAGAAGCCGTGCAAGAGATGAAACGACTAATCATTGCCGGGCAAGAAGCGGGCTTAATGGCTGCGCTTGATGCCCATGAGCACGAACATGACCACGATCACGGCGACAGTCACCACTGCTGCGGCCATTAACATGATTGTGGGAATTGGCTCGGACATTGCCCGAGTTGAGCGTTTTCGCCAGGCCGTGACGCGTCACGGCCCGCGCTTTGCTAAGCGTATCTTAGGGCCCGACGAACAGGCGGTGTGGCAGGAGAAGGGGCAAGCAGTCGCCTATCTCGCCAAGCGCTTTGCGGCGAAAGAGGCTTTTGTGAAAGCCCTGGGCCTTGGGCTTCGCCAGGGGATGCAGTGGGGCGATATTCAGGTAATCAATGATGCCCTGGGGAAGCCCAGCCTTAAACTGAGCGGTGAAGCGCAGCGGCGGTTCACCGCCAGCGGGGCGACCGCCGCGCATATTACGCTGAGTGATGAAGCCGACTACGCCGTCGCCTTTGTTATTTTAGAGAGCTGATAATATGCCTCATACTGGGCAGTTATCAGCTCACCAGTGAGTCGCGCTCTTGGCTAAGGCGCGTCATGGCGGCGTATAGCTCGTCAAGCAGTGCCTCTACATGGCGTAGGCCACTGGTACGCAGGCGCGTTTCTAGGGTTTCCACCAGCAGGGCTAGTTCTGGTGCGCCGCAGTAGCGGCTGGCTCCGTTTAGTCCATGCACCCAGTCCAGTAGCGCCGTTAGATCGCCTGCCTGAAAGGCGTCGCGTATCTGCTGCTCGCTCTCCGGCAGGCTGTCAATGAGCCGTACCAGTTGCTGCTTGGCTAAGGTCTCCCTGCCTCCTGCCAAGCGTGCTCCTAGCATCAAATCGACCGCTGGCAACGAGCTAGGGGGAGCGGTGGCAACCTGTGACTGACGAGTGGAAGCTGCTTCAGTAGGGGCTGCTTTTCGTGGTGCAATTCCTAAAAAGCGCTGCAACAGCTGTTGTAGTTGGGCATCGTCGATGGGTTTGACCAGCACATCATCCAGCCCTTCGGCCAGCCACTGCTGTCGTTCAGTGCTCAGTACATGGGCCGTCACGGCAATAATAGGGCAGCGCGCCCAGCTATTATTAATACGCCGCAGCGCTTGTGTGGCCTGTATGCCGTCCATCCCCGGCATGCGGATATCCATCAATACCATATCGGCAATTTGGTGGCGCGCAAACTCCAGTGCTTCTTGGCCGCTTTCTGCTAGCACAATGTGTAGCGTATCGCTCTCCAGCATCGCTTTTAACAGTTCACGGTTTGACGAGTTATCGTCGACAATCAAAATTGTTAGGCGAGGGGCAAGCGGCGGTTTGCTGACTGCTTCACTGGCAAGGGGGAGTGGTTGCAGTTGCAGCAACTGACGCAGGGTGGTCACAAGCTGCGTCCGAGTAAACGGTTTGCACAGCATTTCGCCGCCGTAGGGAAATTCCCACGTGGGTAGGTCGAAGCTAGTAGTATTCGCCAGAATAATGACCGGGCAGGGAGTTTGCGCAATCACGGACTGCCAGTACGCTTTGCGATCCCCTTCAAAGTCACTCTGCGCCAGACATAGCATCAGCAGCGATTCATTGCCGGCATTAATAAAAGATACTGGGCGCGCGCCCCAGCGTACTAGCAAATGCTCTAGCACATGGCGAGTGGGCGGGTGCGTTTCGTGAAGGCGAATAGTGGGGTTATCTAGCGTCAGCTCCGGCGGGCGCTCAGCCGCCTGGTGTGCCAGAAGAGGCAGGGTAAATGAGAAAGTCGACCCCTTACCCAGCTCGCTTTCTACCGTAATCTCCCCACCCATCCGCTGAATAAGCTGGCGGCAAATGGTCAGCCCTAAGCCGCTGCCGCCAAACTGGCGAGAGTGACTCGGTTCGGCTTGTGAGAACGCGCTAAAGAGCTGCTGCTGGTGCTCATCGCTTAAACCAATGCCGGTATCGCTCACGCTAATATGCAGTACGACATGCTGGCCCTCTTGGTTATCCAGCATGACGCGGATGATGATCTCTCCTTCGGTGGTAAATTTCAGCGCGTTGCCCAGAAGATTATTCAACACTTGATGGATGCGCAGTGGGTCGCCGCAAAGGGGAGTGGGGACATCGTCGTACACCATGGCGACCAAGTGTAGCTGCTTGCGCTGTGCCTCGGGCGCATGCAAGCCAATAATCTCGTCAACTAGGGTGACAATGTCGACATCGACCTCTTCCAGAGTCAGCCGATCGGCTTCCAGCTTAGAGAAGTCCAATACATCATTCACCAGCATCAGTAGGTTATCGCAGGCGCGGCGAACGTGCTCCAGCCACTCTTCTTGCCGGGTGTCGAGGGATGAACGGCCCAGCAAGCGGCAAAAACCAATAATGCCGTTGAGCGGTGTGCGGATCTCGTGGCTCATATTGGCCAGGAATTCGGATTTAACGGCATTGGCGCGCAGCGCGCTGCGGTGAGCAAGGTCTAGCTTGATATTCTGCTCTTCGATGGTCTCCATCGACTCCTGCAGCTCGCTGGTGGCCTGCTCAATCTGGCTCTGCATATCCCGCTGGGCTTGCTGAAAATGTTCCGCTAAGCGGTTAATGTGGTTAGCAAGCTGTTTGAACTCGGTGGGTTTGGCTGCGGGCATCACTAGGCTGTAATCGCCACGGGAGAGGCGGTACAGGGCTTGGTTAGCCTCTTCAATAGGGCGGCTTGCATAGCGGCTAATGGCAAAAGCAATTAAAAACAGCAGCAGCCCCAGCAGCATGCCGCCTAGGCTTAAGCTCGCAATTAGCCGGTAGCGTTCAAGTGTTAGCGCGCGAATATCCATTTCGGCTTCTAGCCAGCCGTTAGTCACGCGGCGAATGTCGCCCATTGCTTCACTGGTCAACGGCACCTGTAACCGCCAGGCATCCTCTTCCATGGTAATGGCCGTTGCTTCTGGCGCATGCAGCCGAGGCGGGGGCGGCATAGAGTGGCCCATCACTAGTAGGCGGTTACCCAGTTCATCAAATAGGGTCACGGCCCGCAGCCCGCGATGTTCCAATAGCTGCCTAGCCAGCTCTTCAAGGCGCTGTAAATCTCCGTCTACCATCGCAGTGTTAAAGCTGGGGGCTAATAGCTCACCGGCACTGGTGAGACGGTCTTTAAGGACGTCACGGCCGGTGTGATCGCTCTGAATAACAAACAGTATCGCCATGACGGCGTAAACCAGCAGTGGAAAGCCAAGCAGGGCAAACAGCAGACGCGTGTTTAATGACATGAAAGAAGCTCGTTGAATCTAGTAGGTTGCCTGTCCAGTCACAGACAGCACCGATATAATGCAGCATAACGGTTACGATAAGGAATGTTCGATGAATTATCCCACGCTTGAAGATGTGGTCGGCAATACGCCGTTGGTTCGCCTGAAGCGAATTACCGCTGGGAAGAACAATACGCTGCTTGCCAAACTCGAAGGCAATAACCCCGCGGGCTCGGTGAAAGATCGCCCCGCGCTCTCTATGCTGAGTGAAGCGGAAGCTCGTGGGGAAATTTCCCCAGGGGATACGTTAATTGAGGCGACTTCCGGCAATACCGGCATTGCGCTTGCTATGGCGGCGGCTCTAAAAGGGTACAACATGACCCTGATTATGCCGGAAAATGCTTCCGCCGAGCGCAAGCAGGCCATGGCGGCCTACGGCGCTAAGCTGATTACGGCCAGTAAAGAAGGCGGTATGGAAGAGGCTCGTGACATCGCAGATGCCATGATTGCCCGGGGTGAAGGTAAGCCGCTCAATCAGTTTGCTAATCCAGATAACCCGCTGGCGCACTACCGCACTACCGGGCCAGAAATATGGCAGCAAACCGGCGGTGAAGTGACCCACTTTGTGAGCTCAATGGGCACCACCGGTACCATTATGGGCGTGTCGCGCTATCTTAAAGAGCAGAACAGCGCGATTCAGATTGTGGGCTTGCAGCCCGCTGACGGGGCCAGTATCCCCGGCATTCGTCGCTGGCCTAAAGAGTATCTGCCAGCGATTTTTGAAGCGCCGCGCGTGGATACCACCCTGGATATCGGCCAGCAAGAAGCGGAAGCGCATATGCGCCGCCTGGCCCGAGAAGAGGGCATTCTGGCAGGCGTTTCATCTGGCGGAAGCCTAGCAGGTGCGCTGCGCATCGCTGAACAAACCGAAAATGCGGTCATCGTGTTTATTGTCTGTGACCGTGGTGATCGCTATCTCTCCACGGGCTTATTTGCCCCGGAGGTATAGATGGCTATGTTGGGTAAGCGGCGGCCGCCTAGGCCCGCCTCCGGCCACTCTGGGCTGGCACGTCAGCCAAGCAGTAATACAGCGCCTGCCAAGCAGCCAGCAGCTGACGCTGATGCGCCGTTAATGATTGAGCGGCTAGCTCATGACGGGCGTGGCGTGAGCCATAACTCGGCGGGCAAAACCGTCTTTGTCGACCAAGCGCTGCCTGGTGAGCAGGTCGAAGTGGCGGTGCACGTCACCCGTAAGCGCTTTGATGAAGCGCACGTAAAAACCCTGGTCACTGCCTCGCCGCAGCGAGTAGAGCCACCTTGTGCTCATTTTGGCCACTGCGGTGGTTGTGATTTGCAGCACTTGGCAGTAGACGCCCAGCGTGCCCACAAGCGTGAGGTCGTCAGCGAATTGATGGCGCGCCAAGGCATAACGCTGGATGAGGTGGCGGCAATCAATGGTCAGCAAGAAAGCTACCGCCGTCGGGCGCGTCTAGGGGTGAAGGTCGATAGTCAGGGTACCGTTCGGTTGGGGTTTCGGGCTGCAAATAGTCACCGACTAGTGGATATTGACCACTGCCATGTATTGGTACCTGCCCTTCAAGCACTGATAGCCCCACTAAAGCAACTGCTTACTGAACTGGATGCACCCCGCGCGGTAGGGCATATTGAACTGCTGGCGACGCCCCAGACTACGGTGGTGCTGGTCAGGCAGTTAAAAGAGCAGCCGCAGGATTGGCAGCGCTGGCAAGGGTTTGCTGACCAGCACCAAGTGAGATTAGGCGCATGGTTAGGGCGTGAGTCACCGTCCTTGCACTGGCATGGTGCAGAGCCTGCGCTGGAAGAGCGCTTTTCGCTGAGTGCGCTTGGTGTGTCGCCCCACCAAGAAAGCGCTGAGTCTGAGTTGGTGCTGCAGTTTGCCCCCGGTGATTTTTTACAGGTAAATGCCGAGGTCAATCAAAAGATGGTGTCTCAGGTGGTAGCATGGTTAACGCCAGCACCTGGGATGCAGCTACTCGACCTGTTTGCCGGGATGGGGAACTTCAGCCTTCCTCTGGCCGCTGCAGGCGCCAGCGTGCACGCGGTAGAAGGTAACACCGCCATGGTGGAGCGCCTTGGCACTAACGCAGCGCTGAACCAGCTCAATGTGAGCGTTCAACAGGCAGATCTAAACGATGCAATAGCGGTAAAAACACTGCTTCGCGAGCGTTCGGTGGATGCGTTGGTATTAGATCCCCCACGCAGCGGGGCGGAAGCTATTTGCCAAGCAGTGGGGCGCCATAAGGTGGCGAAGGTGGCCTATATTTCCTGTGACCCGGCCACGCTGGCCAGGGATGCGGCACACCTTGTGCATGCGGGATATCGCGTCAAGCAAGTCACAGTGGCAGATATGTTTCTGCACACTGCCCACATGGAAACGCTGATGCTGTTTGAATACGCGGGCTAGTTTGCCCTTTGCAGCAAGCCTTGGTGGCAGCAGTGTGAAAGCTGCCACCCTAAAAGGATGAGTCATAGTCATGGTGAAAGTGCGTGAAGACCAGCCGCTAACAGAAAGCGGAAAGGTGGACATACAACAATGGTTAACGCGCCTTCAAGAAGATGTGCGCCTACGTGAACCCGAGCGTTTGGTTCAAGCCTGTGAGCTTGCCGAACAGCTAGATCGAGAAGCGCCTCGCACCCATCGCGTGTGGCTGTCGCCGGGCTCTAGTTTCCGTATGGGGCTTGAGATGGCGGATATACTCGCCGACCTGAAGCTCGACCAATCGACCCTTGAGGCAGCCGTGCTTTACCGCGCCGTTCGGGAAGGTCTGCTGAGTCTGGAGGCGGTCACCAAGCGCTTTGGGGATGAAGTCGCCAAGCTCATTGATGGCGTGCTGCAAATGGCCGCCATCAGCTACCCATTGGCACCCAACCATGGCATGAGCCAGCACAACCAGCAGGAAAACCTGCGCAAAATGCTGGTGAATATGGTGGGCGACGTGCGCGTCGCCCTGATCAAAATTGCCGAGCGCACCTGCGCGCTGCGCCAAGTCAAAGACGCTCCCCGTGAGAAATGCTTACAGGTCGCCAGGGAAGTGGCGGATATCTACGCGCCGCTGGCCCACCGCCTGGGTATTGGCCAGATCAAATGGGAGCTCGAAGACCTCTCGTTTCGTTATCTCCACGAAGAGGAATACAAGGCCATCGCCAAGCTATTGGCGGAGAAGCGCCTTGATCGCGACCGCTATATTCACGACGTGGTCGAAACCCTCAAAGGCCTGATGGAAGCCCAGCATATTCACCGCTACGACGTGAGCGGCCGGGCCAAGCATATCTACTCCATCTGGCGCAAAATGAAGCGCAAGCGGATTGATTTTTCCCAGGTACACGACGTGCGCGCCGTGCGTATCCTGGTGCCGGAAGTCACCGACTGCTACACCGTGTTAGGCATCGTTCACTCCCGCTGGCATCACGTGCCCAACGAGTTTGACGACTACATCGCCAACCCTAAGAAAAACGGCTATCAGTCGCTGCATACCGCCGTCATGGGGCCGGAGAACAAGGTGCTGGAGATACAGATCCGCACCTTCTCTATGCACGACGAAGCCGAGTTGGGCGTTTGTGCCCACTGGCGCTATAAAGGCCACGACACCAACGCCAAAAGCCGTAGCTATGAAGAAAAAATCGCCTGGCTGCGCCAAGTGTTGGAGTGGCAGGACGAAGTGGGCGGCTTTGGTGATTTACGTGAAGGCCTCTCCAGCGATGTCGCCCCCGACCGTATCTACGTCTTTACCCCGGATGGGCATGTCATCGACCTGCCGCGTATTGCCACGCCCATCGATTTTGCTTACCGGGTGCACACCGAAATTGGCCATCGCTGCCGAGGTGCCAAAGTTAACGGTCGCATCGTCCCGCTGACCTACAAGCTGAAAACCGGCCAGCAAATCGAGATTCTCACCGCCACCAAAGGCGGCCCCAGCCGCGACTGGCTCAACCCCAGTTTGGGCTATGTGCGCACCTCCCGGGCGCGGGCCAAAATCCAGGCGTGGTTTAAGCATCAGGCCCGCGACCAGAACCTGGACGAAGGGCGCGCGCTGTTTGAGCGCGAAATGCGCCGCTTGGATGTGGAAGGGCTCGACCTTGCTAAGCTCGCCAAAGCCGTCAACTACCAAAACGCCGACGATATGTACGCGGCGTTAGGGGCAGGCGACCTGCGAATCGGCCAAGTGCTGCATCAAGCCCAGCAGCTGTTTGGTGAAACCGATGACCAGGAGCAGCTACATCGCCTACTGGCGAAACCTCGCCGCCAGCCCAGCAAGGCCACCCAAAGCGATATTACCGTGCTTGGGGTGGGTAACCTGAAAACCAGCATGGCGAACTGCTGCCGCCCGGTGCCCGGCGAGCCGATTGTTGGCTTTATTACCCAGGGGCGCGGTGTGACCGTGCACCGCCAAGACTGCACCAATATTCTCCAATTGCGCATGGAAGAGCCCCAGCGCATTATCGAGGTGGAGTGGGGCGAGCGAGCGCACACACGCTACCCAGTGACCATTGAGATTCAAGCCTGGGACCGCTCGGGCCTGCTACGCGATGTCACGGGCCTACTGGGCAACGAAAAGGTCAATGTGTTAGCGGTCAACACGCTAACGGACACAGATGAAGGCATCGCCCGGCTGCGCATTACTCTAGAGGTGGACGGTTTGGAATCCTTGGGTAGGCTCTTCTCGCGGGTTCAGCAGCTACCCAATGTGACCGAAGTACGCCGCCTGCGTAATGCCGACCCTGAAAAAAGTGCCCGTAAAGGAGGGGCCTGATGCGCCATACCCTGGACGATTTGCTCACCCTGATGACCGTATTGCGCGACCGGGAGCAGGGCTGCCCGTGGGATATCAAGCAGGATTGGGACAGCATCGTGCCCCATACACTGGAAGAGGCTTACGAAGTGGCCGACGCCATTGAGCGTCGCGCCTTTGACGAGTTGCCCGGTGAGCTAGGCGACCTGCTGTTTCAAGTGGTCTATTACGCCCAGCTTGGCGCAGAAGAGCAGCGCTTCGACTTTCACGATATCGTCGATACGCTGACCGCCAAAATGCTGCGCCGTCACCCCCATGTGTTCCCAGACGGCACGCTGGCTTCGCGCCGCCCGCCCGGTGTGAGTGCCGACGAGGTCAAAACCCAGCAGGTGAACAGCCGCTGGGAAGCCCTCAAAGCCGACGAGCGCGCCGAACGAGCCACCCAAGCACCGTCGGTGTTGGATGACGTGCCCCGCACGCTGCCCGCCCTTAGCCGCGCCGCCAAACTCTCCAAACGCGCCGCCCGGGTTGGCTTTGATTGGCCTGATGCCGAAGGCGTGCTGGCCAAAATTCGCGAGGAGCTGGAGGAGGTCGAAGAGGCGCTGACGGCAGGTGATCGACAGCATGCCCAGGATGAGGTGGGCGACCTGCTGTTTGCCGTCACCAATTTAGCCCGCACGCTAGGCGCCGACCCCGAGCAGTGTCTACGCAGCACCAATGCAAAATTCGAGCGCCGCTTTCGCTATGTTGAACGCGCGCTTGCCGATGCCGAGCGCCCGTTAAACGAGGCCTCGCTGGATGAGATGGAAAGCCACTGGCAAGACGCGAAAGCCCAAGAACAACGCTAATTTCAAAACCATCAACGCGACCCCGCAAGGAGGCCACGCCAATGAGTCATGATCTACACGAATCACTGCGCGATAACGTGCGTATTCTGGGCGACAGTCTAGGGCGAACCATCGCCGATGATTTAGGCCAGTCGTTTGTCGATAAGATTGAAACCATTCGTGCCCACGCCAAGCGCGGTCGTCAGGGGGATACCCTTCAGCAGCGCCAGCTCATTGAGTACCTGCGTCAGCTGCCGGAACGCGATCTGTTGCCCGTTACACGAGCTTTTAACCAGTTTTTGAACTTGGCTAACATCGCCGAGCAGCACTACCGGGCGCGGTTTCGTCGGGTAGAGGACTACAAACCCGGCTCGCAGCCTGCACTTGGAGAGCTGCTAGGACGTGCCCAGCAGGCGGGTAATTCACCGCGCAAACTGGTGGAAACCCTGGCCAATATGCGCGTGGAGCTGGTGCTGACCGCGCACCCCACCGAAGTTATCCGCCGCACGCTGATCCAGAAATACGACGCCATTGATGAGTGCTTGACCGCGATTGAGAGCTCGGAAGATTACCCCGAGCGTGGCGCACGTGCCCAAGGCCGCTTGGAAGAGCTGATTAGCCAAGCGTGGCACACCGATGAAATTCGCCACGAACGTCCCACGCCAGTAGACGAAGCTAAGTGGGGCTTTGCCGTCATCGAGAACTCGCTGTGGCAAGCGGTGCCGGATTTCCACCGCGACCTGGATAACCTGCTGCTGGACACCGCAGGTGAGCGACTGCCGCTAGACGCCGCACCGATTCGTTACGCCTCCTGGATGGGTGGCGACCGCGACGGCAACCCGAATGTCACCGCCAAAGTGACCCAGGAAGTGCTGCTGCTAGGCCGCTGGATGGCAGCGGATCTCTATCTGCGCGATTTAGAACAGCTCAAAACCGAGCTCTCCATGTGGAAAGCCAACAGCGCCCTAAAAGCCGAAGTGGGCGATGTGGCGGAGCCCTACCGGGAGCTGCTCAAGCGGCTGCTGACTAAAATGGAAGCCACCCGGGACTGGGCGAAAGCGCAGTTGGATGGCCGCAACTATGACGGCGGGCCGATTATTGAAACCCGCGACCAAATCTACGCGCCGCTGCTGGCCTGCTACCGCTCGCTGTGTGACGTGGGGCTGGATACCATCGCCAACGGTGCGCTGCTGGATACCCTGCGCCGTGTGGCCGTGTTCGGCGTCACGCTGACCAAGCTCGACCTTCGCCAGGAAGCCAGCCGCCACGCCCAAGTAATGGAAGAACTCACCAGCTCGCTGGGGCTAGGTCATTACCAGGAGTGGAGCGAAACCCAGCGTCAGGAGTTTTTGCTCGCGGAGCTTGAGTCCCGTCGCCCGCTGATTCCCCGCCGCTGGGAGTGTTCTGCGGAGTCCCGGGAAGTCATCGACACCTTTAAGGTAATTGCCCAGGAGCATGCCGAAGCGCTGGGTACTTACATTATCTCCATGGCCGCCGAGCCCTCTGATGTGCTCACCGTGGCACTGTTGATGAAGGAAGTGGGTGGGCAAGTAACGCTGCCCATCGCGCCGCTGTTCGAAACCCTCAACGACCTGGATCACGCGGGGGATGTAATCGATCAACTTCTGGCGCTGCCGGGCTATCGCGCCCTGACGAAAGACCGCCAAGAAGTGATGATCGGCTACTCCGACTCCGCCAAAGATGCCGGTCAGCTCGCCGCCGCTTGGGCACAGTACCGCGCCCAGGAAGCGCTGGTGAACGTGTGCGAAAAGCATGGTGTTGACCTAACGCTATTCCACGGCCGCGGCGGCACCGTGGGCCGTGGGGGCGGTCCGGCCCACGCGGCGATTCTGTCTCAGCCGCCGGGCTCCGTGAACGGCAGCCTGCGGGTGACCGAGCAGGGCGAGATGATTCGCTTCAAGTTCGGCCAGCCGGATATCGCGCTTCGCTCCATGGAGATCTACGCCTGTGCGGTGCTGGAAGCCACGCTGCTGCCACCGCCCGCGCCGGAACCCCACTGGCGTGAGGAGATGGATCAATTGGCCAAGGTGGCCCACGGCGCTTATGTGGGCGTGGTACGGGAAGATCCGGATTTTGTGCCGTACTTCCGTGCGGTGACGCCGGAAGGGGCGCTGGGTCGATTGCCGCTAGGCTCGCGGCCCACTAAGCGCCGCCAGGATGGCGGCGTGGAAACCCTGCGGGCGATTCCTTGGATTTTCGCCTGGACTCAGATCCGCCTAATGCTGCCTGCATGGCTTGGCAGCGGCGAAGCCTTCTCCCGCCGCCTGGAGCAGCCCGGCGGTCGTGAAGTGCTGCAAGAGATGCGCACCCAGTGGCCGTTCTTTGGCACCTACCTGGATATGTTAGAGATGCTGCTGGCCAAAGCAGACGTGGCGATTGCCGCCTACTACGAGCATCGCTTGGTGGACGAGCCGTCGCTGAAAGCGCTGGGTAAGAAGCTCCGTGAACGCTTCGAGCGGCTGGAAGACGTGGTGTTAGATATTCTTCAGCAGGAGAAGCTGCTGGAGAACACGCCGCTGATTCGTCAGGCGATAGACGTACGCAACCCTTACATCGACCCGCTGCATGGCCTGCAAGCCGAGCTTTTGCAGCGTAATCGGGATGCTGACGGGGCGATTAGCCCAGATCTCTCCCGCGCTTTGATGGTCACTATGGCAGGGATTGCGGCTGGCCTGCGTAACACGGGCTAAGCTAATAGCTGCCTATCTGCGCCGCTACCGATGGGTGGCGGCGCTTTTCTTTACGTCCAGTGTTGGAGGCAAAACATGACGGCAGATGCCCAGGCCGTGTTGGCCTTCTGGTTTCAGGAGCTGACGCCCGCACAGTGGTTCAAAAAAGACGCTGAGATGGATCGGCAGATTGCCGAGCGATTCAGTGATGTGCTGATGAGTGCCGCAGCGTGCGAGTGTTTCGAGTGGCGTCGTTCGGCCCGCGGTCGGCTGGCAGAGATCATCGTACTGGACCAGTTCTCGCGTAATATCTACCGCGATAATGCCCGCTCGTTCGCCAGCGACACGCTGGCGTTAGCGCTGGCTCAGGAGGCGGTTGCCAGCGGGGCCGACCAGTCGTTGTCAGCGGTGGAGCGCAGCTTTCTCTATATGCCCTATATGCACAGTGAGTCGGCGGCGATTCATACCGTTGCTCTTCAGCTATTCGACCAGCCGGGGTTAGAGAGCAATCTAGAGTTTGAGAAACGCCACAAGGCGATTATTGATCGTTTTGGGCGCTACCCGCATCGTAATGCGGTCTTGGGCAGAACCTCGACCCCAGAAGAGGTCGAATTCCTGAAACAGCCCGGCTCCTCTTTTTAACGTTTATTTAGGCTACATGGCGTTTTATGTCGTTACGAAAATCTACCCGTATCAATAAATACATCAGCGAAAGCGGCCTCTGTTCCCGCCGGGAGGCAGACCGCTTTGTCGAGCAGGGCAATGTGTGGATCAACGGCCGCCGGGCAACCACCGGCGACCAGGTGGTCGCGGGGGATCGGGTAAAGGTCAACGGCCAGGAGATCGAGCCGCAGGAAGAGGAGGATCTCGTTCTCATCGCGCTGAATAAGCCGGTGGGTATTGTCAGCACCACGGAGTCGGCAGAAAAAGACAATATCGTTGAGTTTGTGAAGCACGGCACGCGTATTTTCCCGATTGGGCGCCTAGATAAAGACTCCCAGGGGCTGATCTTTCTCACCAACAACGGCGACTTGGTCAACAAGATCCTACGCGCCAACAACAACCACGAAAAAGAGTACGTGGTAACGGTGAATAAGCCGATCACCGACGAATTCATTGCCGGTATGCAGGGCGGCGTGCCGATTCTCGGGCAGATGACAAAGAAGTGTCAGGTGGTCAAAGAGTCCACCTTTGTGTTCAATATCACGCTAGTGCAGGGGCTCAACCGTCAAATTCGCCGTATGTGCGAATACTTTGGCTATGAAGTCACCCAGCTAGTGCGTACGCGCATCATGAACGTGTCGCTGAAAGGGCTGGCGCTGGGGGATTGGCGTGACCTGACTCCTAAAGAGATCGAGACTATTGTTGCCCTCACCGAAACCTCAGATGTAGCGCCAGAGAAGAAAGCATCTGAGAAGAAAGCATCTGAGAAGAAAAACATCGCCCGTCCCAACTACAGCGGCGGTAGAAGTAGCGCGCAGGATAAAAAGCCGACAGCAAAACGGGCCTCTTCAGGTGCCCGTGCCGGTAACAAAGCCCGCAAGGATCCTAAGGCAAAAGGGGCCGCTACTGGTAAGCCAGGCGGCAAAGGAGCAGCGTCAGCGGGAAGACCGGCCACTAAAGGAAAGGGGAGGCCCGGGAGTCACTCTAACGGCAAACCGGGCGCGAGTAAGGGCGCGATAAAGGGCGGCCGCCCCAGCGGGGGTAAAGCCGCCTCCGGTAAGCCGCCTTCCCGGCGCAAGTAGTTCTCCATGACAGAGATGCCTACTTATATAAGTTACCTACTGGCGTGGTATGTGGCGGTCAGCGTGATTACCTATGCCACCTATGCGTGGGATAAAAGGGCCGCGATCAAAAAGCGCCAGCGCGTGAGCGAAAAAACGCTGCACTGGCTGGCGCTGGTAGGCGGTTGGCCGGGGGCTTGGTGCGCGCAGCAACAGCTGCGCCACAAGACCCAAAAAACTGCCTTTCGGCGCGTTTATTGGGTCACGGTGCTCCTCAATCTTGTGGTGCTTATTGGCTTGATCGCCGTTATGCCGCTGCGTTAGGGGCAAACAGGAAGTTGGCAATCAGCTCTTTGCCGCCCTCGGTGGCAAACGACTCCGGGTGAAACTGAATGCCGTGAATCGGGTAGTCACGGTGCTTCACGCCCATCAGCTCAAACTCACCCGCTGCCTGCCAGCGGCCGCGTTCAGCAAAGCTGTCGGCGGTGAGTGAGCCCACCGTGGCGGTCACTTCCAGGCACTCCGGTAGCGTCGTCGCATCGGCAATCAGCGAGTGGTAGCGCATCACCTCAAGCTGATCGGGTACGCCGTTAAACACAGAGCGGTTGTCGTGGTTGATGGGGCTGATTTTGCCGTGCATCGGCAGCGGCGCTTTGACCACCTTGCCGCCAAACACATGCACGATGCCCTGCATGCCTAAACAAACGCCCAGCAGCGGCGTGGTTTTGCCCAGCTTCTCGATCACTTCAGCGCATACGCCAAAGTAGCGTGGGTCATCCGGCGAGCCCGGGCCAGGCGAGATAATAATGCGATCCGGCGCCATGGCTTCAATCGCTTTAAAATCAATCTGGTTATTGCGCTTCACCATGATCTCAAAATGGGGCAGCTCGCCGCGATTCTTCTCCGTGGTCAGAATCTCACCAATAAACTGGTAGAGGTTATAGGTGAAGGAGTCGTAGTTATCGATAATCAGCACCTTCATGCGGGGCTCTCCGTTTCCGTATCCATAAAGGGGGCCAAGGCCTTGCGGGTGCCGGCAAACTTGCGGCGGATCTCTTCGTACTCATCCTCGGCGTTGCTGTCGTACACGTTGCCGCCACAGGTTTGCACGTAAGCGCGCTCGCCGTTGACAAACACCGTACGGATGGGGATAGCAAAGGTGCAGTCGCCGTTGAAGGAGAACTGACCCACCGCGCCGCCGTAGGGGCCGCGCCCATCGGTTTCCAGGTCATCGATGATTTTCATCGCTTCAATCTTGGGTGCGCCGGTTAGCGTGCCCGCGGGGAAGTTGCTGGCCAGCGCGGTGAACATGTCTTCGCCTTCGGCAATAATGCCGACGATTTCACTAGAGATATGCTGAACGTGGCTGAAGCGCTTGATATCCATCAGGCTGCGTACTTTGACCGTGCCAAACTGGGCCACTCGACCAATGTCGTTGCGGTGCAGGTCCACAATCATTTTGTGCTCGGCGATCTCTTTCGGATCGTTGAGCAGCGCGCGGGCAAGCTGGGTATCTTCTTGGGGCGTTTGGCCGCGCAGGGTGGTGCCCGCCAGCGGGAACGTCTCCATCTCGCCCTGGCGTAGGCGGAACAGCAGCTCGGGGCTCGCGCCAATCAGCTTCTGTTCGCCAAACTTCACGTAGTACATCTGCGGCGAGGGGTTGATGGTACGCAGCTGGTCGTAAAGTGCCAGCGTGTCACCTTGAATGCGAAAGCGCTTTTTAAAGCCCACTTCGCACTGGAAAACCTTACCGTCGATAATGTCCTGCTTCACCTTGGCGACCGCTTCGGCGTGCTCGGCTTTGCTCATGGTGTCGCCCAGCGCGGTAATATGCAGCGCGCCTGCGGGCTCGTCGTCGGCGTCGATCAGCGTCTGTAGAAACTCGTAACGGCTATTGTCGTAATAGAAGTAGGTGACTTCTCCGGTCATCTTGTCGAGGATCAGGCCGTCTTTATACAGCCCAAAGCGGAACGTATCGAAGTCGTCGCTGGCCTTCAGCGTCAGCGACGGCTCGAAGTACTGCATGGCGTCGTAGCCCAGGTAACCGCTTAACCCGCCCGCGTACTTGCGCGAGATAATGTTTTGCGGGATCAGGCTACGTAGCAGCTCGTAGGGGTTGTCGCTGGGGTAGTGGTTGGCATCGCCGTCGCGGTTTTCAATGGTCAGCGTGGTGCCATTGGCGTAGAGCGTGTACTCGGGGTCGAAACCAATGATTGAATGGCGCGCCATGTGGCTATCTTCACCCAGCGATTCCAACATGTAGCAGGTATCGAAGCGCCGCTCGATTTTTTGAAATAGGGCAAAGAAGTCGCAGTCTGCCGCCAGGGTAACGTAGTGGGGCTTACGGGGCAGGGTGAACGGTTGGGGGCCTGCCGCAGCGGCCGTATCGGTGGTACTCATAAGTGATCATTCCGTGAAGAGGCTAACATCGTCAGCGCGCGTGATCCGCGTGACACGGTCGCAATACCCACGCCTAGGGTTTCGGCAATTTTGCGGTGGGGCACGCCATCGCGCAGCAGCTTAAAAATCTGTAGGCGTTTGCTGATTTCTTGGTACTCTGCTGGCGTAAGCAGGCTGGCCAGCGCTTCATCCATTGCGTCGGGCGTATCAATCGCAAGCAGGTGGCGCACCAAGTCAGCTTGAAACGTATCGTGTAAGGACATCGTGCCACCGAGTGATTTAGTCATGTACTAGCGTACTAGTACGTTAACTGATTGCTCAGGGAAGTCAAGTCGCAGTGAGATTAAGGAATCGCCATGACCGGCTATTTTATTCAAGCATTCATCTATTTAGTGGCGGCGGTGATTGCCGTGCCGCTGGCCAAGCGATTTGGGTTGGGGTCGGTGTTGGGCTACTTAGTTGCCGGGGTGGTGATTGGCCCTGTGCTGGGTCTGGTCGGCCAGGAGACCACCACCATTCAGCACTTTGCTGAATTTGGCGTGGTGATAATGCTGTTTTTGGTGGGCATGGAGCTAGACCCCAAAGGCTTATGGGCCATGCGGGTGCGTCTTCTAGGCCTGGGTGGTTTGCAGGTGGTGCTGACCGCAGCGGCAGGCGCTGCTATTGCCTGGTGGCTGGGGCTCGTTTGGCAAACCGCCCTGGCGGTGGGGCTGATTTTTGCGCTCTCATCCACCGCCATTGTGCTGCAAACCTTGAGTGAGAAGGGGCTTTCCAAAACCGAAGGCGGGCGCAGCGCCTTTTCGGTGCTACTGTTTCAAGATATCGCCGTCATTCCTATGTTGGCGCTCATCCCGCTGCTAGCGCTGCCGGAATTAATGGGCGCTGCGGGTGACGACCATGGCCACGCGGGGCTAAGCCTAGTGGCTCATCTGCCTGCCTGGGCACATGCGCTGGTGGTGGTGGCCGCCATCGGCAGTGTGATCGTCGGCGGCTACTATTTAGGGCCGCTGTTGTTCCGTTACGTGATTGGCTCCGGCCTACGGGAAGTATTTACCGCCTCGGCGCTGATGCTGGTGATCGGCATTGCCGCGTTAATGAGTTTAGTGAATCTATCGCCTGCTTTGGGGGCGTTTTTGGCCGGTATCGTACTGGCCAACAGCGAGTTCAAGCACGAGATTGAGGCCAACATTGAGCCGTTTAAAGGGCTGCTGCTCGGGCTGTTCTTCATCACCGTGGGCGCGGGCATCAATTTTGACGTTCTCGCGGCGGAGTGGGTCACGGTGCTGGGCCTAGGTTTAGCCGTTATCGTCGTGAAGGCAGCCATTTTGCTAGTGCTGGCGCTACTGTTCCGGGTGCGGGGTAGCAACGGCTGGCTGTTTACCTTGAGCCTTGCGCAAGCGGGGGAGTTTGGCTTTGTGCTGTTGACCTACAGCGTGCAGAACAGCGTGATTCCGGTGGAACTCTCCCAGGTGCTCTCGCTGGCGGTGGCGCTGTCGATGTTCCTAACGCCGCTGCTGTTCATTGCTTACGACAAGCTTGTGCTGCCGCGCTACCAAACTGCTAAGAATGACGCTCGTGAGGCCGATACGATTGAAGAGCAGGCACCGGTCATCGTGGCGGGTGTCGGCCGTTTTGGGCAGATTATTTGCCGCCTTCTGCGGGCCAATAACATTCCCATCGTCGCGCTGGATCACGAGATTGAGCAGATCGAGAACCTGCGCAACATTCGCATTAAAAGCTACTTTGGCGACGCTAGCCGCTCGGACCTTTTAGAAACCGCCGGTATCGAGCACGCTCGGCTGCTGGTGGTCGCCATCGACGACCGCGAGCGTGCGGTGGGTATTGTGAAGCATGTCAAACAGTTTTACCCCAATGTGTGGGTGCTGGCGCGGGCCTTTGACCGGGGCCACGGCTACCAGCTGCGCGAGGCCGGTGCTGATGACGTGATCAGTGAAACGTACCACTCGGCGCTAGAGCTAGGCGGCCATGCGCTCACTGCCATGGGCGTGCATCCGATGCGCGCTAAACAGATGACCTGGGCGTTTGTGCAGAATGAAGACGCTCACGCCGATGAGCTGTTTGAAGCCTGGAAAGAGATTGATGAAGGCATCAGCTTCAGCCCCCGCTATGGCGAGCTATTTATGAAGCTGGAAGAAGCGCTGAATACCGCCATGCACCAAGATTGGCAGGCACCGCAACAAGAGGAAGTGCCGGTGTGGACGGCACCCGCCCAGGAGAGTAACGATCAACAAGAAAGTTTAAAAGCAGACAGTTTAAAAGGAGATTAGAACGGCAAATGTAGCGATGCGCTGAGCATATTGAGATGGCTTAGCGACGGCGCATCAATACGTTCGTACTCTAAGCGGCTGATCAATCGATTAACGGTCATGGTGGCACCAAAGCCTTGCAGAAGGGCGGTGCCACTATCAGCTGCCATTGGCTGGTTGGTTTCTCCTCGCCATTCGGTCAGGCCAGATTTAGCGTAGATGCTAAAAGCTCCCATACGGATACCCGCCACAATGGCGCCGCCAAGGCTCAAGGTGTCCATAATCATGGGGTTAACGCTAGAGGAGGTGGGGACTTCTTCGCTTTCGCGGTAGGCAATTTCAGCGCCAATATCGAGCTGGGGTAGCTGCCAGGGGCTAAACCCGGCGGTTAAGCGAAAGCCGGAGGTATAGGTATCTAAACTGCTTAAATCACTGCCTTCCAGTACAACCCCATTATCTAACCGCATTAATGCACTGTCCGGGGCGGCGTAAGAGATAACAGGCACGTCTTCATCGGCAAAACATCCGCTAGAGGGCAGCGCAGTGCCGAACAGACTCAAGAGCAGGGTGCTTGCCAAGCGGTTCATTGGCCTTCCTCTTATCCTTTCTCATTGGCGTTATCTTTATCAGCCTAGCAACGGGTACTGATTTCCACCACGTTAATTGCGCCATTCGCCAAGTTTTCTAGCAAATTTTTTCCCATCTGCATAAATCGTTCGCCGAATACCCACTGCGGCGAGAGTACGGCGGTAAGTGGGGCCTGCTCTTTTTGCCGCTGGCGCTGGCGCCATTCAAGCGCGGTGTGGCTCCAGTCTTCGCAGTGCTGAATCTTAAAGCCACTTGCTTCTAATGTTTGGGTCAACTCGGATAACGAGAGCAAGTGCGAGTGCGCTGGCCCTTCGGCCCAGGGCACCGGAAAGCGCAACGCTTCGCTGTGAGGGCCGCTGACGACTTCATGCATCACCAGCTGGCCGCCAGGGCGTAGCACGCGGCGGCACTCGGCCAGTACGCGTGCAGGGTCGGGCATATTCATCAGGCTGTGTTGGAACAGCACGGCATCGAAGCTGGCATCACTAAACGGCAGTGCGCAGGCATCTCCCGTCACACAGCGCAGCGTGCCCGCTGGTGAATTGTTAAGAGGCTGTGTCATTGTCAGCTGGCTGATGGCTTGATTCAGCACGTTAAAGCGGTGGGTAATATCCAGCCCGGTGAGATGAAAACCCAATGCGGCCCCCTGGCGCATCAATCCCCCCAGCCCCGCGCCAATATCCAGCACCATAGGGGCGCTCTGATCGAGCAAACCCAAGAGCCTTTTCGATGCGGCGATACCGCCAATATGCAGTTGGTCGAGCGGTGCTAATTGATGCAGCGTGGGGCCATCAGGGTAGTGGGTGCGCAGTTGGTTAAGGATATCCTGGTCGCGCAGCGCTTGATGGTAGTGGTGGGCGAGGGAAGTAGGCATGGGGAGCCTCGGTTGGGGCTAACGTCTCAGGGTCAGAACAACCCTGGCGAAAGCCTCCGCCACGGGTTGTTCTGACCGGCAGTTGATCGTTGTAACAGCTTTGATCCCTTTTACTTTTGGTCTTCCAGCCCCAGCTCTTTAATCGAGATTTCGCGCATTTTGAATTTCTGGATTTTGCCGGTGACGGTCATCGGGAACTCATCCACGAACTTGAAGTAGCGCGGGATCTTGAAATGGGTGATTTTGCCTTTGCAGTATTCGCGCAGATCTTCCCCGGTAATCTCGCCCGCCGTGCTGTTGAGCTTCACCCAGGCGATCAGCTCTTCGCCGTACTTTTTGTCCGGCACGCCGGTGACCTGTACTTCGGAAATCGCCGGGTGGGCGTACAAGAACTCTTCGATCTCTTTTGGGTAGACGTTTTCGCCGCCGCGAATCACCATGTCTTTGATGCGGCCTACAATCTGGATGTAGCCCTCGTCATCCATGGTGGCTAAGTCGCCGGTGTGCATCCAGCCCGCTTCGTCGATGGCCTCGGCAGTGGCTTTGTCGTTGTTCCAATACTTCAGCATCACGCTGTAGCCACGGGTACACAGCTCGCCGATTTCGCCACGGGGTAGAATGCCGCCGTTGCCAGGGTCGACGATCTTGCTCTCCAGGTGGGGCTGGGTACGGCCCACGGTGGAAACGCGCTTTTCAATGGTGTCGTTCGCGCCGGTTTGCGTGGACACCGGGCTGGTTTCGGTCATGCCGTAGGCGATTTGCACGCCCTTCATGTTCATCTTGTTGATGACCTGCTTCATGATCTCTGCCGGGCAAATGGAGCCCGCCATAATGCCGGTGCGCAGCGTCGAAAAATCGGTGCTGGCGAAGTCAGGGTGCTCAAGTTCGGCAATAAACATAGTGGGCACGCCGTAGAGCGCGGTGGCTTTCTGCTCATGAACGGCTTTCAGCACTTTGCCGGGGTCGAAGCCTTCATCGGGGTAGATCATCGCCGCGCCGTGGGTCACGCAGCCCAGGTTGCCCATCACCATGCCAAAGCAGTGGTAGAGCGGTACGGGAATCACCAAGCGGTCTTCGCTGGTAAAGCCCATGCTTTCGGCCACAAAAAAGCCGTTATTGAGAATGTTGTGGTGAGAGAGCGTGGCCCCCTTGGGAAAGCCTGTGGTGCCAGAGGTGTACTGGATATTGATCGGGTCGTCGAACTGCAGCGTGGCCTGTAGGTCGTCCACGTCGGTTTGGCTCACCTTGTCGGCTTCGGCGATGAAGTCTGCCCAGCGCCACATGCCGCTGTGCTTGTCGGTACTTAGGTTAATGATGCACTCAAGGTCCGGCAGTTTCTGTGATTGTAGTTGACCTTCCGCGCAGCTGTTGAGCTCTGGCGCCAGCTCGAACAGCATCGCCGTGTAGTCGGAGCTTTTGAATTGGTTGGCGGTGACTAAAAAGCGCGCGCCGGACTGGTTCAGCGCGTACTCCAGCTCATGGGTTCGGTAAGACGGGTTGATGTTCACGAGAATCGCGCCAATTTTAGCGGTGGCAAACTGGGTCAACGTCCACTCGCTGCAGTTGGGTGCCCAAATGCCCACGCGGTCGCCTTTTTGTACACCAATCGCGAGCAGGGCGCGGGCGCAGCGGTTCACTTCCTGCTGAAGTTCCCGGTAGCTCCAGTGAATATTCTGGTGTAGCGCTATCAGCGCATCGTTATCCGGGTACTGGGCGGCAATTTGGTCGAATTTATCGCCAATGGTCATGCCCAACAGCGGCTTTTCTGCGGTGCTGCTGGTGTAGCTGGGCAAGGTTGCAGGTGATGCCATGGTGAGTCTCCGATGTCTTTTTCTTATCTGAACGGGAAGTGACGCATTTTTAATTATTAGGTTGTTTGGGTGGCGTTATGCTTTGCTGCTTTTGGCACACCCTTTGGCGAGTGCCACTTTGGCACTGGGTTTACGGCCAAGCTGCTGAGTGATCCAGTAGCCGGTATCGATCACTGCCTGCAGGTCGATGCCGGTATCGATACCCAGCCCTTCCAATAAATAGAGCACGTCTTCGGTGGCCACGTTGCCCGATGCGCCCTTAGCGTAGGGGCAGCCACCCAGGCCTGCCGTGGCGGCATCAATCACGCTCACGCCTTCTTCCAGTACGGCGTACAGGTTGGCAATCGCCATGCCGTAAGTGTCGTGAAAATGAGCGGCCAGTTTCTCAATCGGCACCTGCTGGCGAGTGGCTTCGATCATCCGCTTAGCGGCCAGCGGCGTCCCCACGCCAATGGTGTCGCCCAGGGAAACTTCATAGCAGCCCATCTCATACAGTGCTTTGGCGACGTGGGCGACTTTATGGGGAGCGATATCCCCCTCATAAGGGCAGCCCAGCACGCAGGAGACGTAGCCCCGCACCCGCACGCCTGCCTCGTTGGCGCGGGCAAGCACCGGCTCAAAGCGCGCCAGCGACTCGGCAATCGAGCAGTTGATGTTCTTTTGAGAGAACGCTTCCGATGCCGCACCGAATACCGCGACTTCCTCAACGCCTGCCTCCAGGGCGCTTTCCAACCCCTTTAGGTTAGGCGTCAACGCGGAATACACCACGCCGTGCTGGCGCTGAATACCGCGCATCACCTCCGTTGCGTCGCCCATCTGCGGCACCCACTTGGGCGAGACAAAGCTGGCCGCTTCGATATGGCGAATGCCTGCATTAGTCAGCCGCTCAATCAGCTCGATTTTGGTGGCGGTGGGCACCAGGGTGCCCGGCTCGTTCTGCAGCCCGTCGCGGGGGGCCATTTCAAATAGCTTGATAGACGTAGGCAGTGCCATGTGTGGCTCCTATTCGCTGGGGGCAAAGTCGAGCAGCACAGCGCCCTGGCTTACCGTATCGCCTGCCTGGAAGTGGAAGGTCTCTACGCTGCCATCGGCGGGGGCGGTCATGGTGTGCTCCATCTTCATGGCTTCCATCACCATCAGCGGCATGCCTTTCTCCACCGACACACCGGGTTCCACCAGCAGCGCGACCACCGTGCCGTGCATGGGCGCGGTGAGGGTGGATTCCGCTTCGTGGTGGCCGTGGTCGATGGCGTCGATGCGCCGCCAGAACAGGCGGGTTTCACCGCTGGGTTCGGCCATCACCACTACATGACCATCTTTATACGCCTGTAAGCGGCGGCGGTGACCGTTGAGCGTGACGGCCACAGCGTCGCCTTCCAGCGGCTGCAGGCTGGCAGTCAGTGTGCTGTTGCCAATGGTGAGCTGCCACTGGGTATCCAAGGTGGCGCGCTTGCCCTCTACCACGACCACTGCGCTGTCATTATCCGCGGCTTGAGCGCTTGCCGGGTCACACAGCGCAATGCGAATGGTGTGCGGCGCGTTCAGTCGGAAACCATCGTGGCGGTCCCAAGGGGAGTCGCTTTCGCACTCCTGGGCTAATTGATGCAAACCAATCAGCGCGGCGCTGGCATAGTCTTCTGTAGAAAACTGACGCGGAGCAAACAGGGTCGCTTCGTTGCGCTCGATAAAGCGGGTATCCAGCTCGACGTTCTTAAAGCCAGGGTGATTGGCTAAGCGCTGCAAGAAGGCGCGGTTGGTGACCACGCCCTGCACATCCAGCGCCGCCAGCGCCCGGTTGAGGGTGGCTAGCGCAGCGTCGCGGTCAACGCCATGCACAATCAGCTTGGCGAGCATCGGGTCGTAGTGCATCGACACGGTATCGCCGCTCTCCACGCCGCTATCCAATCGCACTTGATCAGCGCCTAGCCCTGCGCCTTCCAAGTCCAGCGCGAAGCGGGTGAGCAGGCCAGTGGCGGGCAAGAAGTCCTGCTCCGGGTCTTCGGCGTAAATGCGTGCTTCGAAACTGTGGCCGGTAATGGTCAGCTCGTCCTGGCGGCAGGGCAGCGGCTCGCCCATAGCGACTCTTAGCTGCCACTCCACCAGGTCTTGACCGGTAATCATCTCGGTAACGGGATGCTCGACCTGCAGGCGGGTGTTCATCTCCATAAAGTAGAAGGAACCGTCGGCGTCTAACAGAAACTCCACCGTGCCCGCACCCACGTAGCCAATCTCCTGGGCGGCGCGAACGGCGGCATCGCCCATGGCGGCGCGCAGTTCAGTCGTCATGCCGGGGGCGGGGGCTTCTTCGATCACTTTTTGATGTCGGCGCTGCACGCTGCAGTCCCGCTCGAACAGATACACGCCGTTGCCGTAACGGTCGCAGAACACCTGTACTTCCACATGGCGGGGCTGTACTAGATACTTCTCGATCAGCATGCGGTCATCGCCAAAAGCGGCTTTAGACTCCCGGCGGCAGCCGTCCAGCGCGGCCTGGAAGCCTTCACCGCTCTCTACCACGCGCATGCCTTTACCGCCGCCACCGGCGCTGGCTTTTAGCATGACGGGGTAGCCGATCTTATCGGCCTCGGAACGCAGCAGGGCATCGCCTTGGTCGTCGCCGTGGTAGCCGGGCACCAGCGGCACGCCCGCATTCGCCATACGCGCTTTGGCGGCAGACTTGTCGCCCATGGCGGCAATGGCGGAAGCGGGCGGGCCAACAAAAGTAATGCCCGCTTGCTCTAGCGCTTTAACAAAGGTGCCGTTTTCAGACAGAAAGCCATAGCCGGGGTGAATCGCGCCGGTGCCGGTGCGTTGGGCGGCCTCAATCACCGCGTCAACGCTTAAGTAGCTTTCCCGGGCGGCGGCAGGGCCGAGGCGCACGGCTTCATCGGCTTCACGTACGTGGCGGGCGGTGGCGTCGGCATCGGAATAAACCGCCACGGTTTTTAAGCCCATGCGGCGGGCGGTACGCATCACGCGGCAGGCAATCTCACCGCGGTTAGCCACCAGCAGGGTATCGAATTTGGTTGGGGTAAACGTCATGAGCGTGGCTCCGCAGTGTTGTTGTGTTCTTCGGGTGACGTCCAGGCGGGGCGACGCTTGTCAAAAAAGCTGGCGAGGCCCTCTTGGCCCTCTTGGCTCACCCGCAGCTTGGCAATCACTTGGCAGGTGTGCTCACGAGTAGCATCGGCATCTGGAGCTTGGGCCACGGTGGCTAATAGTGCCTTGGTAGCCCGCTGTGCCTGAGGGGAGCCTTTAACCAGCGTAGCGATCATGCTGTCCACCGCGTTATCCAAGGCGTCGTGCTCCACTACCTGATGGGCCAAACCCAGGCTGAGCGCGGTGGGCGCATCCATCACTTCGGCCGTCAGCGCGTAGCGGCGCATTTGGCGCTGGCCAAGGGCGCGCTGAACGTAAGGGCTAATCACCGCAGGCGACAGGCCAATATTGACTTCCGACAGGCAGAACTTGGCTTTTTCGGAAGCCACGACGATATCGCAGCAGGCGGCTAAGCCCACCGCGCCGCCGAACGCGGCCCCTTGCACCCGGCAGATGGTCGGGCAGGGCAGGGTATCTAGGCCGTGCATCAGCGCCGCAAGCTTGCGGGAATCCGCCAGGTTATCTTCCAGGTCGTAATCGACCATGCGCTTCATCCAGTTCAGGTCAGCACCTGCGGAGAAGCTTTTACCTTCAGAGCCGAGCACCGCCACCCGCACGTCGCCTGCACTTGCCAAGTCGTGGAGCTTTTCCAGATGAGCATTGAGTTCGGCAATCAGGCTATCGTCAAAGGCGTTATGCACCTCTGGGCGGTTTAAAGTGAGCCGCGCCACGCCTGCTTCAATCACCAGTGTTGAGTAAGCCATGATGTTCGCCCCCTTACATCCGGAACACGCCGAAGCGCGTCTCTTTGACTTCTGCATTCATGGCAGCGGCTAACGAAAGCCCCAGCACGTCGCGGGTTTGTAGCGGGTCAATCACGCCGTCATCCCACAGGCGGGCGCTGGCATAGTAGGGGTGGCCCTGATGCTCGTACTGGTCGCGGGTGGGCTTTTTGAACGCTTCTTCGTCCTCTTTGCTCCATTCTCGGCCTTCTCGCTCGTACTGCTCGCGTTTTACCTGGGAAAGGACGCCCGCCGCCTGTTCGCCACCCATCACTGAAATGCGCGAGTTGGGCCACATGAACAGTAGGTTGGGGTCGTAAGCACGGCCACACATACCGTAGTTACCCGCGCCGAAGCTGCCTCCAATCAGCACGGTGTATTTCGGCACGTTCGCGCAGGCCACGGCGGTGACGAGTTTGGCGCCGTGCTTGGCTATGCCTTCGTGTTCGTACTTGGAGCCGACCATAAAGCCGGTGATGTTCTGAAGGAACACCAGCGGGATTTTGCGCTGGGCACATAGCTCAATAAAGTGCGCGCCTTTTACCGCGCTCTCTGAAAACAGCACGCCGTTATTCGCCACGATCCCCACCGGGTAGCCGTGAATATGGGCAAAGCCGGTCACCAGCGTGTCGCCGTAGTAGCGTTTGAACTCGTCAAAGTCGGAGCCATCGACGATGCGGCCAATCACTTCGCGCACGTCATAAGGCTTTTTCAGGTCGGTGCCCACGATGCCGTAAAGCTCTGATGGGTCGAGCTTGGGCGGCCTAGGCGGCTGCATGGCCAGCTGGCCACGTTTTTGCCAGTTCAGCCGCGACACGCAGGCGCGGGCAAGCTGCAGTGCATGGGCGTCGTTTTCGGCGTAGTGGTCAGCCACGCCGCTAATTTTGGCGTGAACATCTGCACCGCCCAGGTCTTCAGCGCTGATGCTCTCCCCCGTGGCGGCTTTTACCAGCGGCGGGCCACCCAGAAAGATCGTGCCTTGCTCTTTAACAATGATGGACTCATCTGCCATGGCGGGCACATACGCACCCCCTGCGGTACAGGAGCCCATCACCACGGCGATTTGCGGGATGCCTTCAGCGGACATCGTGGCCTGGTTGTAGAAAATACGCCCGAAGTGGTCGCGGTCGGGGAAAACTTCGTCCTGACGGGGCAGGAAGGCACCGCCAGAATCCACCAAGTATATGCACGGCAGGCGGTGTTTGCGGGCAATGTCCTGGGCACGCAAGTGCTTTTTCACCGTAAGTGGGAAGTAGGTACCGCCTTTTACCGTGGCGTCGTTGGCCACAATCACGCACTCAACGCCAGATACCCGACCAATCCCGGTGATCACGCCTGCGGCAGGTACCTCACTGTCGTAAACGTGATACGCCGCCAGTGCGGAAAACTCCAGAAACGGCGAGCCTTCATCAATCAAGTGGTCGATGCGGTCACGCACGTACAGCTTGCCCCGGCTCTCATGGCGGGCGCGGGCTTTCTCACCGCCTCCTTGTGCAATGGCCGCAGTGAGTTCACGGAGTTTGTTGACTTCCCCCAGCATGGCGGCCTCGTTGGCCTGAAACACATCGCTGCGCGGGTTGATCTGTGTGGAGAGTGTGCTCATGGCGCGCCCCTGCTAATTTTTGTTAAAGGCTTTCGGTGAAAAGTTCGCGGCCAATCAGCATCCGGCGAATCTCGCTGGTGCCCGCGCCAATTTCGTAAAGCTTCGCGTCGCGCAGCAGGCGGCCGGTGGGGTACTCGTTGATATAACCGTTGCCGCCCAGTAGCTGGATGGCATCCAGCGCGACCTGGGTGGCTTTTTCAGCGCAGTAGAGGATGACACCAGCGGCATCTTTACGAGAAGTTTGGCCACGGTCGCAGGCGGCCGCGACGGCGTATAAATAAGCGCGGCAGGCGTTTAGCGTGGTGTACATATCCGCCACCTTGCCCTGCACCAGCTGGAACTCACCGATGGATTGATTGAACTGTTTACGCTCATGGATGTAGGGCATCACCACATCCATGGCGGCTTGCATAATCCCAATGGGGCCTGCGGCTAACACAGTACGCTCGTAATCTAGGCCGCTCATCAATACGCGAACGCCTTTGCCTACTTCGCCCAGCACGTTCTCGGCGGGCACTCGGCAATCCTGGAAGACCAGCTCGCAGGTGTTAGAGCCGCGCATACCCAGCTTGTCGAGTTTCTGGGCGGTGGAGAAGCCCGGCATGCCTTTTTCGATAATAAACGCGGTGATGCCTTTGGAACCGGCATCCGGGTCGGTTTTGGCGTACACCACCAGCACATCGGCATCGGGGCCGTTGGTGATCCACATTTTGTTGCCGTTGAGAATGTAGTGGTCGCCATCCTCTTTGGCGCGCAGCTGCATGGAGACCACATCGGAGCCAGCACCGGGCTCTGACATCGCCAGCGCGCCCACGTGGTCGCCGCTCATCAGCTTGGGCAGGTATTTGGCTTTTTGCTCGGCAGAGGCGTTGATCTTGAGCTGGTTAACGCACAGGTTGGAGTGCGCGCCGTAGGAGAGTCCGACGGAAGCACTGGCCCGGGAGATCTCCTCCATGGCGATACAGTGGGCCAAGTAGCCCATACCGCTGCCGCCATCTTCTTCTGGTACGGTAATGCCCAGCAGGCCCATATCGCCGAATTTCTTCCACAGGTCGTTGGGAAACTCGTTGTTGTGATCGATCTCGGCGGCGCGTGGGGCAATCTCACTGGCGGCAAAGGCGTTGACCTGCTCACGCAGCATGTTCAGCTCATCGTCAAGACCGAAATTTAGTTCTGAATAGTGGGAAAACATGGTCAATCACCTTGTCGTTGTTAATCGGGTCGTTATTCGTTGATGTTGTTTATTTCGTGGTGGCCGGATGTTTCTCGTTAAGCTCTTCGAGAGCTTGGCGGCAGCGAATCTCAGCGCTTTCAAGCTCCAACTGCACCATCGTGATGTCTTTCATCTGCTGTTCCAGCGCGGCCTTGCGTTCGCTGATTTTGCTCAGCATCAGGTGTAGCTGCTTTTCGCTGCCGCTGCGGGTCTCATCCCACAGCTCAAACAACTCGCGGATTTCCGCCAGCGAAAACCCCAGGCGTTTGCCGCGCAGTGTCAGCTTTAGCCGTACGCGATCTTTACTGCTGTAAATACGTGTCTGGCCCCGGCGGGTGGGGTGCAGTAGCTCCTGATCTTCATAAAAGCGGATGCTACGCGTGGTCACATCAAACTCGCTGGCCAGTTCGCTGATCGAGTAGGTTTTGCTCATGATCATTATTCTCGTCGATAGGGGGATGTCCCTATGGAACACTGACCATGAGGCTAAAACAAGTTTACGTTAACGTAAAGCTGAGATTGCAATGAGTGAGTTACCGTTGAATTTTAAAAAATAACTGATAAATAAAGACTTTTAAGCTTTAATTTGGTGCATCAGAGTGGTGCGTAGACCAAAGTTGTAATTGTAATACCCTGTGTGGGGTTGCTAGTTTGCACTTACACCTTACGTTCAGGTAAGGATGCGTTGCTGGCTAACGAGTTTCGCTTCCCACCGTACAAGAACAACAAGAGGCGTCCTACCTCATGCGTGCAGACGAAGTGACCAAGGGGCCAGTGCTCGAAACTCGAGGGCTGACCAAAGAGTTTCGCGGCTTTACCGCCGTGGATAACGTAAACCTCCAGGTGCAGGAGGGGCATATTCATGCCCTGATTGGCCCAAACGGTGCAGGTAAAACGACGGTCTTTAACCTGTTAACCAAGTTTTTGCCCCCTACGCGGGGCGAGATTCTCTATCGTGGCCAACCCATCACCAGCAAAAAATCCAACGAGATCGCCCAGCTTGGCTTAGTGCGTTCGTTTCAGATTTCAGCGGTGTTTGCCCACATGACCGCATTGGAAAACGTGCGCGTAGCGCTTCAGCGCCAGCTGGGCACGTCGTTCCACTTCTGGAAATCGGAAAAAACGCTGGACCACCTCAACGACCGCGCCCTAGCGCTGCTCGATGAAGTGGGCCTGCGCGAATACGCCGATACGCTCACTGTGGAAATGCCCTATGGCCGCAAGCGCGCCTTAGAAGTGGCCACCACGCTGGCGCTGGACCCCAGCATGATGCTGCTAGACGAGCCGACCCAGGGCATGGGCGCGGAAGATGTTGACCGTATCGTGGCGCTGATCAAACGGGTTTCCCAAGGCCGCACGGTGTTGATGGTGGAGCACAACCTTAGCGTGGTCAGCCGCTTGTGTGACCGTATTACCGTATTGGCGCGGGGCGCGGTGCTGGCAGAAGGGGATTACGACACGGTTTCCCGCAACCCCTTAGTGCGTGAAGCCTATATGGGCAGCGAAGCGGCTGAGGAGGCTGCCGTATGAATACCGCAGAAGCATTCGAGAGCCAAGAAGCCCCAGAAAACCAGACCCTAGAGATGCTGCGAGTGCAAGACCTGCACGCCTTCTATGGCGAATCGCACATTCTGCATGGGGTGAATTTCGACGTGAAGCGTGGCGAGCTGGTGACTCTGCTGGGCCGCAACGGCGCGGGCCGCAGTACCACGCTAAAAGCGATTATGAATATGGTGGGGCGGCGCACCGGTTCGATTGTCATTAATGGCAATGAAACCCTGCGCATGAAGCCGCACCATATTCCCCGGTTAGGGATTGGCTACTGCCCGGAAGAGCGCGGCATTTTTGCGAGCTTAGATGTTCACGAAAATCTGCTGCTGCCACCCACTGTGCGTTCAGGCGGAATGAGCTTGGATGAAATCTACGGCATGTTCCCGAACCTCTACGAGCGTCGCAAAAGCCAGGGCACGCGGCTCTCCGGCGGCGAACAGCAGATGCTGGCCATGGCGCGCATTCTGCGTACCGGTGCGCGCTTGCTGCTGCTGGATGAAATCACCGAAGGCTTGGCGCCGGTCATCGTGCAAAAACTGGGTGAGGTATTGGTGCAGCTAAAAGAGCGCGGCATGACCATCGTGCTGGTTGAGCAGAACTTCCGCTTTGCTGCCCCGCTGGCTGACCGCCACTTTGTGATGGATCACGGCCAAATTGTTGAGGAGATCACCGCCGAGCAGTTGCCTTCCCGGCGGGAACATTTAAACAGCATGCTGGGGGTATAAATCGCACACCATCTAAACTGTAAGCACGGCCTTAAAGAACAAAAACGCTCCACACACAAACGCTATAACCGAACGTCCGCATCATAAAAACAAAGGCCCTCAGGGCCAGGAGACGAACATGACCTTTATGAAAAAAACGCTGGCTGCCAGCATCGCTGTTGCCGCTGCCTCCAGTATGGCGATCTCAACTGCCCACGCCGAAATCAGCGATGGCGAAGTGCGTATTGGCTATTTGGCCGATATGTCTGGCACCTATCGTGATCTAGCCGGCCCAGGTGGCCAAACCGCGATGGAAATGGCGGTGGCTGATTTTGGTGGCAGCGTGAATGGCTCGCCCATCGTCATTTTCAGCGCCGATGACCGTAACAGCGCTGACGTGGGTGCCAACACCGTGCGCGAGTGGATCGACCAGCGTAACGTCGATATGGTCGGCGGCTTGGTGGCGTCGTCTGTGTCTATCGCCGTGACCAAAGTGCTGCAAGAGAACAACGGCTTGGGTATTGTCTCCGGCTCGGCAGCCTCTAGCATTACTAACGAGCACTGCACCCCGAACCACATTCACTGGGTATACGACACTTACCCGCTGGCCAATGGTACCGCGAAAGCGGTGGTTGAGCAGGGCGGCGATAGCTGGTTTATGCTCACCGCTGACTACGCCTTCGGCCATGCGCTAGAGGCGGACGTGACCAGCGTGGTAGAAGCCAATGGCGGTGAAATTGTCGGCGGCGTGCGCCATCCGTTCCCCACCAGCGACTTCTCCTCCTACATTCTCCAGGCTCAAGGTTCTGGTGCGAAAATCGTCGGCCTCGCTAACGCTGGCGCCGATACGGTGAACGCGATTACCACCGCCAGCCAGTTTGGTTTGACACAAAGCGGCCAGCAGTTAGCAGGCCTGTTGATCTTCCTCAACGACGTACACGCGCTAGGCTTAGAAGCCACCCAAGGGCTGCTATTAACGACCGGCTGGTACTGGGATATGGATGAAGAGTCTCGCGCTTGGTCGGAGCGTTACTTCGAAGAAGTGGGTCGCATGCCCACCATGGTGCAAGCGGGTATCTACTCCAGCACCATGCACTACCTGAAAGCCGTTGAGGCCGCTGGCACCGACGACCCAGAAACGATTCGCGCCAAAATGGCCGAGGAGCCGATTAACGACTTCTTTGCCCGCAACGGCAGTATTCGGGAAGATGGCCGCATGATTCACGACATGTACCTGGCCCAGGTAAAAACCCCGGAAGAGTCTACCGGTGAGTGGGATCTCTACGAGATCCTTAGCACCATTCCCGCCGCAGAAGCCTACCGTCCGCTGTCTGAAAGCCAGTGCTCGCTGGTACAGAACTGATCTGCTGACGCGCTCCAGGCCCAGGCATCTGCTGCCTTGGCCTGGGCCAAGCAAGCCGTAAAGGCGTGATGAAAGGCGTTTCTAACAATAAGCAACGCGCTGGGGCAGCCCCATAGGGCTGCCCGCTTAGCGGCGAGGAGAGTCATTCCATGACGATGATATTCGGCGTGCCAATGGCCGTGTTCATGGGCCAGCTAACGCTTGGGCTTGTGAACGGTGCCTTTTACGCACTGCTTAGTTTGGGCCTGGCGGTCATCTTCGGCCTACTGAAGATCGTCAACTTTGCCCATGGGGCGCAGTACATGCTGGGAGCCTTCGCCGCGCTGCTAGGCTTTCGCTACCTGGGCATTAACTATTGGCTAGCACTGATTTTAGTCCCGCTGGTGGTGGGTGGTTGTGGCATGCTGATGGAGCGCTTTCTGCTGCGTCGCATTGCCCACCTCGACCACCTCTACGGGCTGCTGCTGACCTTCGGGTTGGCGCTGATTTTCGAAGGCACATTAATTAACTTATTCGGCGTTTCTGGGGCGCGCTACGCTACACCTGAAATTCTGCAGGGCGGCCTTAACCTGGGCTTTATGTTCTTACCTACCTACCGTGCTTGGGTGTTAGTAGCGGCGCTGGCCATGTGTCTATTCACCTGGTTCATGATTGAGCGTACCCGCTTGGGTGCCTACCTGCGCGCCGGTACGGAAAACTCCCAACTGATGCAGGCGTTCGGCGTGAACGTACCGCTGCTGATTACCCTAACCTACGGGTTTGGGGTCGGGCTTGCCGCCTTTGCAGGCGTGCTGGCGGCACCGCTTTATCCGGTATCGCCCACTATGGGCTCCAGCCTATTGATTGTGGTGTTTGCGGTGGTGGTCATTGGCGGTATGGGTTCCATTTTAGGTGCCATTCTAACCGGTCTAGGTATGGGGATTATCGAAGGGCTAACTAAGGTGTACTATCCGGAAGCCTCTAATACCGTGATCTTTCTAGTGATGATCCTGGTACTCATGTTACGCCCCGCTGGGCTGTTCGGTAAGGAGGCATAACCATGACAACAACGCATACCACCTCGGCAACCCAGTTGCCCTCCGCGGTGCAGGAGCGCCAGCGGCGTGCCAAACTACGCCGCAATATGTTCTACCTTGTGCTGCTGGCGCTGGGGTTAGTTGCTCCCTTTGTGGCGTACCCCGTCTTCTTGATGAAGATTCTCTGTTTTGCGCTGTTTGCCTGCGCTTTCAACCTACTATTGGGCTACGCCGGGCTGCTCTCGTTCGGCCATGCGGCCTTCCTAGCCACCGGCGGCTATGTGACCGGCTACTTGCTGGCCAGCTACCCAGGCTTAACGCCAGAGCTAGGCATTCTTGCGGGTACGTTAATGGCAACGCTGCTAGGCGTACTGTTTGGCGTGCTCTCTATTCGCCGCCAGGGCATTTACTTCGCCATGGTCACGCTGGCGCTGGCACAGCTGATGTTCTTCGTGTTCGTGCAGTCGTCGTTCACCGGTGGGGAGGATGGCCTGCACGGTGTGCCGAGAGGGCACCTGTTTGGCGTGATCGATTTGAGCAGCAACTTGGCGATGTACTACTTCGTCTTCGCCGTGTTCGTGTTTGGCTTCGCGGTGATTCAGCGCACGGTTCATTCACCCTTTGGGCAAGTGCTGAAAGCCATTCGCGAGAACGAGCCCCGCGCCGTGTCGCTGGGCTACAACGTCGATGCCTACAAGCTGTTAGCTTTCGTGCTCTCGGCGGCGCTGGCGGGCTTGGCAGGTTCCACCAAAACCGTGGTGTTCCAGCTGGCCTCGCTCACCGATGCCCATTGGCATATGTCGGGTGAGGTGATTTTGATGACGCTGCTGGGCGGTGTAGGCACACTGCTTGGCCCGCTGATGGGGGCAGGGCTAGTGGTTAGCCTGCAGCATCTGCTGGCGCAGTCGCCGTTGGGGAACTGGGTAAGCGTGATTCTGGGCATCATCTTTGTGGTGTGCGTGCTGAGCTTCCGTAGCGGCATCATCGGCGAGCTGGCCAAAATGTACCGTAAAAACTTTAAATAATGGATTCCCGTTAACCGCGTCTGTCCGTGGATTGGGTGCCCCAGGGCACCCTTTTTTCTGCTTGTGAAATAAGGCCGTAAGCCCATTTCTACGCCAAAGGTCGTGGGGGATTTGGTTGCGCAAGGTGGGGTAAGAATATAAGTTAACGTAAACGTCAACATTGCTAATAATGACAACAGCCAATGCGTGACTTGCCTGCCGCCTGCCTAGGCGCGGTGCATCCACGCACTGTGGAGATACGCCATGAATTTTGAGCTAAGTGAAGACCAAGTCGCTTTTTCTGATATGGCCCGGGCGTTCGCCCAGAACGAGCTAGAACCCAACGCCGCCGAATGGGACGCAGAATCTTTTTTCCCCGTCGATGTGATTCGTAAAGCAGGGGAGTTGGGCTTTTGCTCGCTCTACGCCCCGGAAAGCGTCGGCGGTTTAGGGCTTTCTCGGTTAGATGCCAGCATTATTTTTGAACAGCTCTCGATGGGCTGCACCTCCACCACGGCCTACCTCACCATCCACAACATGGTGACCTGGATGCTGGCGGACTTCGGCACACCGGACGCCGTGGCGCAGTGGGGCGAAAAGCTGGCGACCGGCGAGCTGTTAGGCTCCTACTGCTTAACCGAACCCAACGCAGGCTCCGATGCGGCCTCGCTGAAAACCACCGCCAAGCGCGATGGCGAGCACTACGTGCTGAACGGCAGCAAGATGTTTATTTCCGGCGCGGGTAGCACCGATTTCCTGGTGGTGATGGCGCGCACCGGCGGCGAAGGCCCCAGCGGCGTTTCCGCCTTCGCGGTGGATGCCAAGAGCGAGGGCATCAGCTACGGCCGCAAAGAGGAAAAAATGGGTTGGAACAGCCAGCCCACCCGCATGATCACCTTTGAAGACGTGCGCGTACCCGCTAACCACCTGCTGGGCAACGAGGGCGACGGCTTCAAAATCGCCATGAAGGGCCTGGACGGCGGTCGTATCAACATTGCGACGTGTTCGATCGGTACCGCCCAGCAGGCGCTCAATAAAGCCCGCGAGTACATGCTAGAGCGCAAACAGTTCGGTAAGCGCCTGGCCGAGTTCCAAGCGCTGCAGTTCCGCCTGGCCGATATGGTGACCGAGCTGGTGGCCGCCCGCCAACTGGTGCGCATGGCCGCCACCAAGCTGGATGCGGGCCACCCGGATGCCACCACCTACTGCGCCATGGCCAAGCGGTTCGCGACCGATGTGGGCTTCAAGGTGTGCGACGAAGCGCTGCAGCTCTACGGCGGCAATGGCTACATTAAGGAGTACCCGATGGAGCGCTACGTGCGCGACACCCGCGTGCACCGTATTCTGGAAGGCACCAACGAGATTATGCGGCTGATTATTTCCCGCCGCGTACTGGCCGACGGTGCCGCTGAGCTATAGCCGCCAGGGCACATATCACCAAGCCCCGAGCATATAAGGACAAACCATGAGTTGCGTACTGTTTGAAGAGCACACCACCCAAGATGGCCACGTGATTGGCGAGATTACCCTGAACGCCGAGCGCTCGCTCAACGCGCTCACGCTGGAGATGATCGAAGAGATCCTGCCGCGCCTAAACCAGTGGCAAAGCGACGAGCGGGTCGTAGCCGTGCTGCTGGATAGCGCAGGCGACAAAGCCTTCTGCGCCGGTGGCGATGTGGTCAACCTCTACAAGGCCATTCAAGGCGAGGGCGCAGCCGATTTCCCCGAGCGCTTCTTCGAGAACGAGTACCGCCTGGATTACCAACTGCATACTTTCCCCAAGCCGGTGATTTGCTGGGGCAACGGCATCGTGATGGGCGGCGGCATGGGCCTGTTAAGCGGCAGCAGCCACCGCATCGTCACGGAAACCTCCCGTCTTGCCATGCCGGAAGTGACTATTGGGCTTTATCCGGATGTGGGCGCGAGCTGGTTCCTTAACCGCCTACCGGGCGGCGCCGGGCGGTTTCTGGCCATGACTGGCGGGCAAATTAACGCCCCGGACGCGGTTCATCTAGGCCTTGCCGACCGCGCCATTGCCAGCCACTACCGCGACGAGCTGGCCGAAAAGCTGCTAGCAGCCAGCTGGGGCGAAGGCGAACACACCGACGCCCACGGCGTGGTGAATCACGTACTGCGCGAGCTGGAACAGGCCTCCCAAGAGGTTTTTGCAGAGATGGAAGCGCCGGTTTACAAGTCGTCATCTTTAATTCGTGAGCTGATGGACCACGACACCGTCGAGCAGATGGTCGAGGCTGTGCTGGCGGTCGAGACCGACGACAAGTGGTTCAGCAAAGCGCAAAAAACCTTGGCCCACGGCAGCCCCGTTTCGGTCAAATTGATTCACGAGCAGCTCGCCCGCGCCAAGCATATGTCGTTGGCGGAAGTGTTTCAGTTTGAGCTTTCGCTCTCTGTGCAGTGCTGCCGCCACCGGGAGTTCCCCGAAGGCGTACGTGCTCTGCTGGTGGATAAAGACGGCCAGCCCAGCTGGACCTACCCAGACGTGGCCTCGGTCGAGCCCTCCTTTATAGACGAGCTGCTGGCACCCGCATGGGACACCAACCCGCTGGCAGACCTCAAATAACGCACACTCATTCACCGCAAATGACACGCTAATAAGGACAAAAAGATGACTACCGTTGCGTTTATTGGTTTAGGCAATATGGGCGGCCCCATGGCCGCCAATCTGGCGAAAGCAGGTTTTACCGTGCGCGCCTTCGACCTTTCCGCCCAAGCGCTGGAAACTGCTAAATCTCAAGGCTGCGAGATTGCCGCCACCGCTACGGAAGCGGCCACCGATGCCGACTTCGTCATCTCCATGCTGCCCGCAGGTAAGCACGTGCGCGGGCTGTACGTGAATGGTGACGCGCCGCTGTTCGAGGTGATCAAACCCAGCGCGCTGGTGATTGATTGCTCCACCATTGACGCCGATACCGCCCGCCACGTAGCCGCTGCTGGCGCTGAAAAGGGTATCGGCTTTGTAGATGCGCCGGTTTCCGGTGGTGTAGGCGGTGCCCAAGCGGGCACGCTGACGTTTATCGTCGGCGGCTCGGAGGCCCAGTTCGCCCAGGCGCAGCCGGTGCTGCAAGCCATGGGTAAAAACATCTTCCACGCCGGTGACCACGGCGCAGGGCAGGTGGCCAAGGTGTGCAACAACATGCTGCTCTCGATTCTGATGGCGGGCACCTGCGAAGCGATCAACATGGGCGTCAAAAACGGCCTCGACCCCGCCGTGCTGTCAGAAATCATGAAGCAAAGCTCCGGCGGCAACTGGGCGCTTAACGTCTACAACCCCTACCCGGGGGTGATGGAAAACGCCCCCGCCTCGAAAGGCTACCAGGGCGGCTTCCAGGTGGATCTAATGATCAAAGATTTAGGCCTAGCCATGGATGTTAGCCAGCAAAGCGCATCCCCCGTGCCCATGGGCTCCGCCGCCCGTTCGTTGTTCACCCTGCACAAAGCAGGCGGCAACGGCAAACTCGACTTCTCCAGCCTGCTCAAGCTGTATCAGGATAAGGGTGAGTAGTAAGCGGTAAATAGTGAGAAGCGAGTCGTGAGTGGCCGGGCGTAAGGGGAGGGTGTGGGGTGGTAGGCAGCTTTAGCTCGCGACCTGTTCGCTAAGCCCCACAACCCTGATAAAGCGGCCAACTTGCCACTCACCCCCACCCAAGGCACACTCAAAAACTTTCCTAACCAACAACAAGGATTGCCATGATTACGCTTTGGGGCCGCAACAACTCCACCAACGTCAAAAAAGTGCTCTGGGCACTGGAAGAACTGGAACTACCGTTCGAGCAGATCATGGCGGGCCTGCAACACGGCGTAAACGACACGCCGGAATACCTCGCCATGAACCCCAACGGTTTGGTGCCGCTGCTTAAAGATGACGCCACCCAAAGCGTGCTGTGGGAGTCCAACACCATCATCCGCTACCTAGCGGCGCAGTACGGCCCCAACCATTTATGGATTGCAAGCCCTGCCAAACGGGCGCAAATGGAAAAGTGGATGGATTGGTCTAGCAGCTTGCTAACCCCCGCCCACCGCACCATTTTGATGGGCTATGTACGCACCCCGCCGGAACAGCGCGATAGCACACTGCTAGACCCCGCCATCGCCACCTGCGAAAAACTCTTCGCCCAGCTAGACGCCGCGTTAAGCCAGCAGCCCTGGTTCTCTGGCGACGACTTTGGCCTTGCCGATATCGCCATCGCCCCGTTCACCTACAACCTGTTAAACAGCGGCCTTACTTGGCAGCCCCGCCTGCATCTACAGCGCTGGGTAGAGCAGCTGGCCGAACGCCCAGCCTACCGCAAGGTCGTGATGATTCCGGTGACTTAAGCTCATTGCTTAACGACGTTCATCTTTGGAAGAGTTCATCACGATATGTGTCGAGATAGAGCGAAGGTTTGCCTGCGTGCCGAGTACGTCCGTATGAAAGCGTTTGTAGCTGGCGAGATCTTTGGTTTCGACCCTCAGCAAATATTCGAAGGGGCCTGCAATGTTGTGGCACTCCGTCACCTCTTTGGCTACCAGCATGGCGCGCTCAAACCCTTCTTGAGCAGCTTTGGTATGGGACGATAAGCCCACCGTTACATACGCGACAAAACTGATGCCTAAAGGCTCAGGGGCGAGGATCACCCGATAACCCTCGATGACGCCGTTCTTCTCGAGTTCTTGCACCCTCCTTAAACAAGCAGAGGCCGACAGGCCAACGTGCTGAGCAAGCTGCACATTGCTGATTCGCCCATCTTTTTTGAGCTCTTGCAATATTCGTCGGTCTATTGAATCGATCATTGTGATTTGTTGCAAAAGTAAAGTATTGGGTGGTTGATTAGATCAAACATTGTGCTCTCTAGCTTATAAAATTTCTCATCTATAGGGAAAAAAGAGAGGGTATGTCATGACACCATCGGTATTAGCAGCACTGGCAGCGTTTGCCTTAGTGACCACGGTAACCCCTGGGCCAAATAACCTGATGCTGCTTGCTTCAGGTGCTAATTTTGGTTTTAAAAGAACGTTGCCACATATGTTTGGCATTGTAGCGGGGCTTAGCGCGCTAACGCTGGTAGTGGGAGGCGGACTGATGAAGCTCTTCCAAACCTATCCAGTACTCAACGTGTGGCTAAGCATCGTGTCTGCTGCCTACCTGCTCTGGCTAGCATGGAAAATTGGGTCAGCAGAGCCGCTGAAAGAGAGCAATAGCAGTGACAAGCCAATGACGCTACTACAAGCCGCCGCGTTTCAATGGGTTAATCCGAAGGCATGGGCGATGGGGCTTTCGGCGATCACACTTTATGCACCTAATCAGTCGTTAGTGTCCGCTATGATGGTGGCTAGTGTGTTTGCAGTGGTCAGTTTTCCCGCGATATCTGTATGGGCTTGGTTTGGTGTTGTGGTTCGGAAATGGCTAACTAGCCATCGCCGATATCGTATTTTCAATATCAGCATGGCCCTGCTGCTTGTCGCATCACTTTATCCAGTACTTAACCTCTGACACGCAAGTAAGCCTCACTTCGTAGCGTGGCGTAACGAACGGAGTGAGGCACCCGCGAAGCACCGCCAAGCGGTGCCGATGCCGCCAATGAGTTATTTTATAGGGTAGGAAATGGGATGGACCCGTCCCTCTGTGCCAAGATGAAGAAGTACTTCATCTATCGTGTGCAGAACACTGACGGCATCTTGAAAGAGGATCC
>NZ_JBITWC010000019.1:0-90649 GCF_044543515.1 Vreelandella lionensis
GCTACTCGCCGGTGCCGAGAGTTGCAGCAAATACCGAGGGGCCCTCGGGAATTGACGCCTGTTGAGTTTGTGTAAGACCGGCAATGCCAAGGCATTGAAGGCAACGGACAGCGAAGCAGGAACCTGGAAGGCGACAACCAGGGAATCCCCTTCCTTTCCGCCTCAGGCGGCAGCTTCCTAAGAAGCTGAGGGAGGGAAGGAGGTCAATTGTAACGGGCGATCCAGCGCGTTAGCCAAATCCACAACGCGGCTCCAAGAATTAACAGCCCACCCACACCAAGCGCCTGTGGATAGGTGTACATGCCTTCGCCTTCCAGCAGAAAACGCAGCACCAGAAAAATCATCACAATATGGAAAATAAACGCTTTGAGCGCGTCGCTCCCTACCATCGTTAATGGCCGTAGCGCCTTGGCTGCCGTAGCTCCACCAGCGAGTGCAGCGCCTAAAATAACCAGCGCGCCGCCCACGCTGTACAGCGTGAATTTCAGCCCAGGCGGGTGCTTGCCGTCGTTATTCGCCACCGCCAGCATCGCAGCAGAAACATCGCCTTCGGCAAAGGCCAAGCCATAGAACGCGGCGACCATGACAGCCCCTACGCCCACCAGCGCCAGCACCAGCTTTCGCCGCAGCGCCGTATCAAAATAGCAGCGCAGCAAGGCTTCACCGATCAGCAGGCCCGCCAAGATCAACGGCGCGCGGCTGAGCTGACCCCAGGTGTAATGGTCTTCATGGTCCACCAGCAGCGCTTTTAAGGTGTCATTACCGCCAAAACTCAACCCCTGCAGCCAAGCAGAGAACGCGGTTAAGCCAATAATAAGCGCACACCGACCCCAGAGAGGCGTTCGCGCCCATAGCGGCAGTACCAATGGTACCCACAGCAGGGCAATGGCATAAAAACCGAGGATTTCTACCCAAATCGCAAAGCGCTGATAAAGCAGTGCATCAACAATATCGCCTGGGGCGTAATAGGGCAGCATCTCGACGACCGTCAACGCCTTGTACCAAAACCACACTTCAACCGCGCGCACCCATAGTTTTAGCCGCCGTTTTGGCCACGCCTCTGTTTGGGTAGACGCTAAAAAGGCCACGGCTAGCGCAATCCCGAAGACCAGGATGAACAGGGAAGAAGAGAACTTAGTGAGAAAATGGACGGGCACCATGCCCCAATCGGGCACGTTGCGTATTCCAATCAGCCCACTCACCATATGGCTGAGAATCATCAGCCCAATCGCTATACCACGGGCGAGATCAATCGCATCTATACGCCCTTCCGCACGGGGCAGGCGTGGCACTTCTTCCCAGGTAAACACGTTAGCAACGTCCTTGTAGGGTATTCGTGTTAGTGAAACATTGCTTTTACCATAGCCTATTTGCCTAGTGGGCTATTGCGCTTGATTAAACGCAGCCGATTATCAAGGGCTTATTTTAACCCTCGATAACTGCTGGTATCTTTTGATGACTATTCACCGTATCGAGAAAATAAATGTCTACCCAACAAGCATCCACGTTTCGTTTAGTTACCCGCAGCGATTTTGATGGTTTGGTATGCGGTGCCCTGCTCAAGCACTTAGGCCTTATTGACGACATCACCTTCGTTCACCCGAAGGACATGCAGGATGGCAAGATTGCTATTGATGCCAACGACATCACCACCAACCTGCCCTACGTGCCCGGCTGCCACCTAGCGTTCGACCACCACCTAAGCGAGACCGTGCGCAACGTTGAGCGTGCCGACAACCACATCATCAATGCAGACGCCCCTTCCGCTGCCCGCGTAGTGTGGGAGTACTACGGCGGCCACGAGGCCTTCCCCGCACGCTGGGACGATATGATGGAAGCCGTCGATAAAGGCGACTCTGCCCAATTCAACAAAGACGAAATTCTCAACCCGCAGGGCTGGGTACTGCTCAACTTCATCATGGACGCCCGCACGGGCCTGGGCCGCTTCCGCGACTTCCGCATCTCCAACTATCAGTTGATGATGAAGCTGATCGATTACTGCCGCGAGCACACCATCGATGAAATCCTCGCCCTTGACGATGTGCATGAGCGCACCACGCTTTACCGTGAGCATGAGCAGTTAGCAAAGGAGCAAATTGAGCGCTGCGCAACCGTGCACGGCAATGCGGTGGTTCTGGATCTACGCAACGAAGAGACCATCTACGCCACCAACCGCTTCGTAATCTACGCCATGTACCCCGACTGCAATATCTCGATTCACGTGATGTGGGGGCTCAAGCAGCAAAACACCGTGCTGGCGATTGGTAAATCGATCCTCAACCGCTCCAGTCACACCAACGTGGGCGAGCTGTGCCTAAGCTACGGCGGCGGCGGCCATCTGAATGCGGGCACTTGCCAAGTTGATAATGAACAGGCAGGAAATGCGTTGGCGGAGATTGTTGAGCGGATTAGGGCGGATGGGTAAGGCGACGGCTTACTCTCCTTAACCCCGTTCCTTCACGCACACGACAAGGAGAGCAGCGATGCACGGCGACTCGGCAGCCCTCAAGGTACTGCAGGAGGTCTTTGGCTACGACCACTTTCGTGGCCCACAGCAGGCCATCATTGAGCATGTGATGGCCGGAGGCGATGCGTTGGTGCTGATGCCCACCGGCGGCGGTAAATCGCTGTGCTATCAGATCCCTGCGCTGCTACGTGAAGGCACCGCGATTGTGGTCTCGCCGCTCATCGCGCTGATGCAGGATCAGGTGGCCGCGCTGATTCAGAACGGGGTGCGCGCCGCCTACCTGAACTCCAGCCTCGAGATGCATGAGGCGATGGATGTGGAGAACCGCCTGCGGGCGGGCGAGCTGGATCTTTTATACGTTGCGCCCGAACGGCTAGCCACGGCACGCATGCAGATGCTGCTGGAGCAAACGCGCATTGCGCTGTTCGCCATCGATGAAGCCCACTGCGTTTCCCAGTGGGGCCACGATTTCCGCCCCGAATATCGCCAGCTCTCCCACCTGCATCAGCGCTTTCCTAACGTGCCGCGCATCGCGCTCACCGCCACCGCAGACGTGCCTACTCGGCACGACATCATGGAGCACCTGCAGCTTCAAGAAGCCGCGCTCTACAACAACGGCTTTGATCGGCCCAACATTCGCTACCATATCGCTGAAAATCAGGGCAATGCCAAAGAGCAGCTGCTGAGTTTCATCCGTGAGCATCACGACGGCGAGGCGGGCATTGTGTACTGTCTTTCTCGCCGCAAGGTGGAGGAAACCGCCGCTTGGCTGGCTCGCCAGGGGTTGACCGCGCTGCCCTACCACGCCGGGCTGCCCGCCGAGCAGCGCCAGCAGCACCAAACCCGCTTTCTGCGCGAAGACGGCGTGGTGATCGTCGCCACCATCGCTTTCGGCATGGGCATCGACAAACCGGACGTGCGCTTTGTGGCACACCTCAACCTGCCCAAAAGCATCGAAGCCTACTATCAGGAAACCGGCCGCGCCGGACGCGACGGGCTGCCCGCCGACGCCTGGATGGCCTACGGGCTTCAGGACGTGATCACTCTGCGCCAGATGCAGCAGGATTCCGGTGCCGCCGACCAACAAAAGCGCATCGAGCAGCAAAAGCTCGACGCCATGCTGGGGCTCTGCGAGATCATTAGCTGCCGCCGTCAGGCGCTGCTCCACTACTTCGGCGATTCATTAGACGAACCCTGCGGAAACTGCGATAACTGCCTCACCCCGCCTGACACCTGGGAGGCCACGGTGGCTGCGCAGAAGGCGCTGTCGTGTGTCTACCGCACCGAACAGCGCTTCGGCGTGACGTATCTGGTGGATGTGCTGCTGGGCAAACGTAACGAACGTATCAGCCGCTTCGGTCATGACAGTTTGAGTACGTTCGGCATTGGCAAAGAGCTCACCGCCAGCGAGTGGAAAGCGCTCTTTCGCCAGCTAATCGCCAGCGGCTATTTGAGCGTGGATATGGAGGGCCATGGCGGTATCAAGCTCACCGCCAACGCCAAGCCCATACTGCGCGGCGAGCAAAGTCTCACCCTGCGCAAACCCAGCAAGCCCGCGCGACGCAGCAGTAAAGGCGCCTCCGCTGCCAAGGGCCACGGCGCGCTGTGGGAAGCGCTGCGCCAGCATCGCAAGGCGCTTGCCGACGCCCAGGGCGTACCCGCCTATGTGATTTTCAACGACGCCACCCTGGCCGAGCTGGTAGAGCAAAAGCCGCAAACGCTGCAGGCGCTGGGCACCATCTCGGGCATCGGCGCACGCAAGCTGGAGGATTATGGCGAAGGCTTTCTAGCGGTGATTCTGGCGCACCCTGATGAGCCTGCCGCTAGCGCCCCTGTAGGCAACAGCGCTCTTGAATCTGCCGCGCTACTGCGCCAAGGGCTAACGCCGGAACAGGTCGCAGAGCAGCGCGGGCTGGCCGCCAATACCGTGTACCGCCATTTGAGCGATGCCATTCAAGGCAGCGAACTGGCACTGGAAGAGGTGGTCAATCTGGACCCAGCGACCCTTGCGCAGATTCGCACGGCGTTTGAGCAGTTTCCCGGCCAGGGGTTGAAAGTGGTATTCGAATCGCTGCAAGGCCGTATTGATTACCCGGTTCTACACTGCGTTCGGGCGTCCATGGCTGCCAAGAGTTAGCGCCATCCCTGCAGATGCTCGCCCCGTGCAATCGCCGCTGAGTCAAACACGCCGGTATCCAGAATCCAGGCGGTGACTAGCTTGGCGGGCGTCACGTCGAAGGCTGGGTTCCACACCGGGGCATCGCTCGGTGCCCACACCACCTCGCCAAACGCGCCTGCGGCTCCGCGCACCTCCGCGCCATCGCGCTGTTCAATGGGAATCGTCGCGCCGGTCGCGCAGGCGGGGTCGACCGTGGTGTAAGGAGCGACCACATAGAACGGCACCTGATGGTAGTGTGCCGCCACCGCCAGCATGTAGGTGCCCACTTTGTTGGCAAAGTCACCGTTGGCGCAGATACGATCCGCGCCGACCATCACTTTATCTACCTTGCCCGCTGCCATTAAGCTGGCCGCCATGCTGTCGGTGATTAGCTGGTAGGGAATGCCTAAATCGGCCATTTCCCACGCGGTTAAACGCCCACCCTGGAGCAGCGGACGGGTTTCATCCACGTAGACATGCAGATCTATGCCGCGTTGTTTGGCGATGGCCAACGCGCCAATCGCGGTGCCCACACCGGCCGTGGCCAGCGCACCGGTGTTGCAGTGGGTCAGCACGCGGTTGCCGGATGCCAGCAAGTCAGCGCCCCGCTCGGCCATGCGTTGGCACAGCGCGCGGTCCTCTTCAAACAGCGCTTTGGCTCGTTCGGCCAGGGCGTCAGCGCCCTGGGCAAAACAGGCTTCCATTGCGTCCAGGCAGTACATCAGGTTCACTGCCGTGGGGCGCGTCGCCCGTAAGCGGTCGCTGACGGCTTGCCACTCGGATTCGGGATGACGAGCGGCGTACTGGGCCAAGACAAAGGCGGCGCTCAAACCAATCAGCGGCGCGCCACGAATAGCGAGGTGTTTAACCGCGTGCTGCCACGCCTCGGGAGAGTCGCAGCGCACCCACTCTTCGGCCTGGGGTAGCCGGGTTTGGTCCAAATACTCAAGCGAGTCGGCATACACCCGTAAACTGCGTGACTGTAAATTGACCATGAGGGGCTCCTTGATAATGGGGCAAGCGGCACGGCTTATCAGGCGCGAAGCTTATCATATAGAATGGCCGCCACTAGACGAGGCGATGCTGACCCGATGAACACCTTACACACCGAACTGCTGGACGCCATCTCCTGGGCGGCGCAGCAAGGCTGGACTCCCGCCACCGGCGGCAACTTTTCTGCGCGTACCGAGGCGGGCTATTTAGTCACCGCCTCCGGGCGGGATAAAACCCGTATCCAGGCGGATGACCTGCTGCTGTGCGACCTGGAAGGCCGCGTGCTGGAAGGCAACGGCAAACCCAGCGCCGAAAGTGACCTACACGCCGCGCTGTACCGGCTAGACCCAAGCATTCACTGCGTGCTGCACACCCATACCGTCGCCAGCACCGTGCTATCGCGGCGCTTTCCCGAAGGCATTGAGCTGAGCGGCTTCGAGATGCAAAAGGCGCTGGCGGGTAACGTGACGCATGATGCGACGATTCTTTTGCCGGTGGTGCCCAACTCCCAGGATATGGAGGAGTTAGCCGAGCACGTTCGCCAGGGCTGGCCGATGCCCTGGGGCTTTCTGGTCGCGGGCCACGGTATTTACGCCGTGGGCGACAGCATTGCCAGTTGCCGTCGTCACCTGGAAGCAATCGAATTCTTACTTGCCTGTGTACTGGAAGAGAGCCGGTGGACCCAATGAGTCAATCAACTGTTCGCGCCATCGTGACCGATATCGAAGGTACCACCACCGATATCAACTTCGTTCACAAAGTGCTGTTCCCCTATGCCTACGCCAAGCTGCCTGACTTTCTGCGCGAAAACGCAGATGCACCCGCGGTGGCCGAGCAGATCGACGCCGTGCGCCATAACATGCAGGACGCCGACGCCACGCTGGAAGCGGTCATTGCTACGCTGTTGCACTGGATCGATACCGACCAGAAAGTGACGCCACTCAAAGCCCTGCAGGGCATGGTGTGGGCTGACGGCTACCAGCGCGGCGACTTCACCGGCCATTTATACGCGGATGTCGCTCCAGCGCTGCGCCAGTGGCAGGCCGCAGGCGTGGCGCTGTATGTGTACTCGTCAGGCTCTGTGCAGGCGCAGAAACTGCTGTTTGGCTACAGTGACGAGGGTGATTTGACCCCGCTGTTCAGCGGCTACTTCGACACGCACATTGGCCATAAGCGCGAGGCCGTGGCCTATCAGCGCATTGTCGAGGCGCTCGATCTACCTGCAGAGTCGATACTGTTCCTGTCGGATGTGGTCGAAGAGCTGGATGCGGCCAAGCAGGCGGGTATGCACACCTTACAGCTCGTGCGCGAAGGCACCCAGGCGGGCACTGCACACTCCTGTGTCGACAGCTTTGCTGATATTGCCCTTTAACGGCTACGTTCACCCCTTACCTCTTAGGAGCGTCTTTATGTCCCAACTGAAAGTCTTTGCCGATCAACATCCTAATGATGCGCTGCTGGACACCACGGACGGCGAACAAATTGCCGCTGAGCTGAACCGGGTAGGCGTTCTATTTGAGCGCTGGGCAGCGCCGGGCGAGATTGCCGACGATGCCAACCAGGAGGAGATTCTGGCGCTCTATCAGGAGGACATCGACCGGGTCAAAGCCAAAGGCGGCTACCAAACCGTCGACGTGCTGCACATGGTGCCCACCCACCCAGACAAAGAGGCGATGCGTCAGAAGTTCTTGAACGAGCACCGCCACCATGAAGACGAAGTGCGCTTCTTCGTGAAGGGCCAGGGGCTGTTCTGCCTGCACATCGACGACAAGGTGTATCAGGTGCTCTGCACCCGTAACGACCTGATCAGCGTGCCTGCCAATACCCCGCACTGGTTCGATATGGGCCCCGAGCCGGAATTCACCGCGCTGCGCTTCTTCGACAACGTAGAAGGCTGGGTGCCCCACTGGACCGAAAGCGACATCGCCGGGAAGTTTGATCGTTTGGATCAGCTTTAACGTGTGAAGGCGGCTATCGCCGCCCTCGCGGGTGCCTCATTGGCTCGTACCTCGCAAGATTCGTTACGCCGCGCTACATGGCTTCGCCGAACTCCAGGAGGGGCATTCGTAGCGCGGCGTAAGCGGAGCGCACCCGCGAAGCACCGCAAAGCGGTGCCGAAGGTGCCACCTAAAGTGCTTACAACACTGATTTCTGATTGTATGCCTTGGCTAACGCCACCAGCGCATTGAGATCACAATAAGCTTTCGGCTCCATGATTAGCGCTTGGCCCATCAGCACGTTGCGTGCTTCCAGTTTGGCGCGTAAGGCGGTGTCTTCGATCTCTTCGAAGTCAGCGTTGTGGGCAAGCGACAGCACGCGGCGGTGCATTTCGATACCGCAGTAGGCCAGCGCATCTTCACGGATCTCTTCCAGCAGCGCGTCGCAGGCGTCGTCGGCGCTGTTGCCCTGCTCTTCAAACAGCGCTCTGGGGAACAGAATGCCGGTGCGTTCGGTTTGCCAGAGGTGGCGAAACTCCTCATCGAAGCGGGTAAAGCAATCGGTGATCACTTCTAAAATCCACGCTTGATAGGCGTCCAGGTCACCTCCTTGGCGGTGGGCGGGCTGGCTAAAGTAGGCCATGAAGAAGTTGGCTACCGCCATGCCCAAGTCGAACGCCATCGGGCCGTACTGGGAAAATTCAGGGTCGATGACGCGCACGCTGGTGTCGGTGGCCATGATGGAGCCGGAGTGCAAATCGCCGTGCAGCATGGTCTCGGTATTGGCGGTGAACTTCATCAGCAGCCGCTGCACCTTGGCTTTCAGGCGCGCGTTGCGGCGCAGCTCGTCCACCACGGGCGATAGCTCGGGCGTGTGGCGGTTCATCTCCGCGCCGTAGTAGGGGTCGGTAAACACCAAGGATTCGGTGATCGCCGGAATCGCCACGTTGCCGGAGAACAGCCCGACATCGGCTTTCTTATCCGGGCTTGCCATGGAGAGCTCAGAGCCGCGAAACGCCGTGCGCGCACAAAACTCCCCCAGAGTAGCGCCCAGCTCCGCCACGCGTTCGCCGCTGATCAGCTTGCGCCGCAAAATCACATGGGGGTGCAGATACTCCATCACGATCAATGCCTGGGGCTTATCGAAGTAGTACACCTCGGGGGCCACACCGGGCGCCCGCGTGGCCTGACGCACCAGCGCGTAATATTCGAAGTGGGCGCGATAGAGCGGCAGCGGCCAGCTCTCACCTACCATGCGCACATAGGGCAGTGCCTGCTTGACCACCACGCTGCCGGTGCTGCCCGTCACGATAAACACCAAGTTGAGGTTGCCGTCGCCCACTTCACGGATGTGCCACTCGGCGGGGTTACCACCCACGCGGCTGGCAACGGCCTTCACACCGCCTAGCCGTTGGCCAAGGGTATCCACTCCCAACGCTTGATAAGTCTGCTCGTTTGCCACCGATGATTCCTCACACAAAATGGATGTGTGTTTGTCATACCCCGGCAACGTTGTCAATTCAGTGCAGCATGATGGGGGCGCTACACCACTGGCTGCATCACCTTTTAAAATGCATTTCGCTCAGTGCGTTTCTACACACCTTCTCTAAGACCTATCCCAGTAAGGCATATCGCCGATGATGTGCTCTAAATAACTCATGAAGACCGATACCTTCGATGAGCGCAGGCGATTTTCAGGATAAATGGCGTAGATGTTGTCCAGATAGCCATCTTCAGACGCTTCCCACTGCGTCAGTAACGGCACCAACGTTTGCTGGCGCAGTGGCTCGAAGAGTAGCCACGAGGGAAACATCACTACGCCCTGCCCCGCCATCGCTGCTTCCACCAAGCTTTCGGCATTGTTAGCGACCAAATTCCCCGATAACGCGTAGCGCACCGCCCGTGATGTGTGGGGTTCCTGGAAGTACCATAGCTGCGTTCCCTTACTGCCTCTATACAGCAGGCAGTTATGCTGGCTGAGCGCCCCTGGCGAAGCAGGCTCGCCGTGCGCCGCTAGATACGCTGGCGACGCGCAGACGATAAAACGCTGCCGGGCGATACTGCGGGCCACCAAACTGGAATCCGCGAGTGCCCCCACGCGAATCACCACGTCGGCCCCCTCTTGCACCGGGTCGATAAAACGATCTTCCAGCGTTAAATCCACCTGAATGTCCGGGTATTGCTGCTGAAACCGCGCCAAGTGCGGAGCAATATGGCGCCGCCCAAACGCCACGGGCGCATTGATACGCAGCACGCCCTGAGGATGCTGCGCGCCGCCCATCACTTGCTCGGTGGCTAGCTCCAACCGCGCCAGCGCATCGCGCACTTCGTGAAAATAGCGCTCGCCTGCTTCGGTCAGCCGTACCGCTCGGGTGTGACGATAGAGCAGTCGCTGGCCCAGCGACTGCTCCAGGCTAGCGATGTGCCGAGAAGCAGATGAGGTAGGCAACCCGTAGTAACGCGCCGCTTCCGAGAAACTGCCGCTGGCGGCCACGCGCACAAACAGGCGCAGCGCCAAGAGACGAATCGAGTTGTCCAAAACACAATAGTCCTTTGCCTTTTTAGCGCATTGTAGCAATAAGCCTTCCTCTTTAGAGTGCTGCCTCTTCATAAGAGGGGAGCAACACATGCAACACGCACTGATTCTGGTGGGCGTACTGATCGCCGGTATGGGCCTGTCGGTGGAAGCGGGACTGTTAGGGCCACTTGGCGAGCAGGTGGGTCACCTTTCCGCCACGCTCTCCATTTTTATGGTAGGGGCGCTGCTGCTATCACTGGCGCTACTGTTTTCGCCCAAGCGCCAGTTGGGCGCGCTGTTCAAACAGCCGCGCTGGCTGTTAACCGGCGGTGTGTTAGGGCCGATTTACGTCATTATTTTAACGTTGGCCACCCCGCTGGTGGGCGTCGGCATGACCATGGTGGGCATTTTGTGCGGCCAAGTAGCGGCCAGCTTAGCTATTGACCATTTTGGCTGGCTCGGCAGCGAACGTCGCCAAGTGGATGGCTACCGTTTAGGGGCTCTTGCCATGATCCTTGCCGCGCTTTGGTTGATGTAACAGGAGAGACACCATGCTTTTACCCATCGTATTTGCCCTACTGCTAGCAGGCGGCGCGGTCCTGGCCGCTCAATCCTCCATTAACGGCCGTTTAGGTGCTCACACCGGCGTGCTGGAAAGTGCGTGGCTAACGTTTGCCGTGGGTGCCGTACTGACCTTTTTGCTGATGTTCTTTTTTGAGCCTTCCCACGAGGCGACTCTGTTTAGCGTGCCCAAGTGGCAGCTGACCGGCGCGCTGTTTGGGGTGGTGTATATGCTGGCGATTGTGTTTGCAGTGCCCCGTGTCGGAACCGCTGCTGCAACCGTCGCGGTGATTTCTGGCCAGCTGTTGATGAGCTTATTGATCGATCACTTTGGCTGGCTCAATAACGCTGAACGCGCGCTGGATGGGTCACGCTATCTGGCCATGGTGCTCTTGCTGTTGGCTATTGTATTGATCTACCTAAGCCATCAGCAGCGTCTCCGTTCAGCACGTACAGCGCGTTAACTACCGTTTTATTCGCGCCCTCTTTTTACACTGTTTGCCAAAGGAGTTCCTATGACACGCCCAACCACCGCCCCTCATCACGACTTAACCTTCACCATGGGGCGTGAGGAACTGGTGATTCACCGCCGCTACGAAGTGCTCAGTATTCTCAACGATTTTATGCTGGGGCTGTGGTTTGCCATTGGCAGCGTCTGCTTCTTTTATGACGGCACCGTCAAAACCATCGGCGTTTGGCTCTTCGTGATTGGCAGCCTGCAACTGCTGATGCGCCCAGCCATCCGCCTGCACCGCTACATCTATTTCAAGCGGCTGCCGGACGAGCAGCACGATGCCTAACCTCCGCTCATAAAGCGCACGCCCTGGGCGGCTAACGGGCTTCTTAAACGATCGGGCTGACCTGCCTACAGGGGGATTTTTAAGCGCTTGCCAAGCTTGCACGGCGCTGCCAAACCATCACCACCAAAGGCACTATCGAGACGGGAATCAGTACTAGGTTCAGCGTCGCCCACCCCAAGCCGTTCACCAGAGGCCCGGCAGCCAATGCCGTCATCGCAGCGGTGCCAAACACGAAAAACTCGTTGGCCGCCTGGGTACGCGCTTTATTGGCTGGGCTGTAACACTCGGTGAGCAGCCCAGTGGCGGGCAGAAAGGTGAAATTCCAGCCTAAGCCCAGCAATACCAGCGCCACATTGAATCCCGTCAAACCGATATCCCATTGGGCAACCAACGCGCTTGCCACTAACAGCAAGCAGCCCGCCACAATCACTTGCCTAGCGCCGAAGCGAGCGGCCAAGCGGCCCGTAAAGAAGGAGGGCAGAAACATCGCCACGACATGCCACTGAATGGTCATTGAGACGTGGTGAAAGTGGTGCCCTGCGCTCTCCATGGCCAATGGCGTGGCCGTCATCGCTAGGTTCATCACCCCGTACCCCACCATCGCGGCACTCACCGCCACCATAAACCCTGGCTGGCGGAGTATCTTACCCAGCTGCAGTGGCGTGCCTTCGCTGTGGGTTCGAGATGCGGACGGTAACCGGATCATTATCAATACGATTAAGGCAAGTAAGTAGAGGGCAGCCAGCCCTATAAAGCTACCTAGAAACGGCACCTCGCCCAGCTCACGGCTTGCCCTTGCCAGCCACGGCCCAGCAAAGGCCGCTAGCACGCCGCCGCCCATCACCAACCCAATCGCTCGGTCGCGCATCGGCGCTGGCGCGGCCTCTACCGCCGCAAAGCGGTATAGCTGACCAAATACAATACCCACACCGATCAGCCACGTCGCTAACAAAAACAGTCCAAACTGCTCGCCGATCAGCGCCTGCGCGGCTACCAGTGCACCCACCAGCCCAACGATGTTGCCCAGCATGAAGCCCCGCTTACGACCCAGCCTCGCCATGATCAGCGAAGCGGGAATGGTTGCACACATCAGGCCGAGCCATTGGGTAGCCACCGGAGCCGTCGACCAGAAGGCGCTTGGCGCTAACGACGCGCCAATCAGCGGCGAGATACCAATCAGCAGCACATTGCCAGTCACCAACAGCGCTTGGCAAAGTGATAAGAGAGTGACGGTTATGGGCATGAGATGCTCCCCTGAAAAGCAGCGGCTTGAGAAGAGGCAAAGCGCTGGCGATATACCGAAGGGGAGACGCCGTAGTAGCGCTGGAATTGGCGACGCAGCTGTTCTGCACCGCCCAGCCGCCAGCGCTGTGCCAGACGCTCAAGGGAGAGTGGCTCCCGCTCATGAAGCAGCGCCAGTCGGGCTTGTTCCAGGCGAAGCTGCGTCAAATAAGCGCCTGGCGTGGTGTTTAAATGCCGTTTAAACAGCCGCGTCAGGTGGCGTGTGGAGACCGCCATCTGTGCGGCCATACTCTCCAAGCCAACGTCTTCGCCCGGATCGGCATGGAGCCGGTCCAACAAACGTCGCAGCGGCCCCGCCGCCTGCTGACGGCGCAATATTTCACTGAACTGCGACTGACCACCGGGACGCTGTAAAAACACCACCAGCTCACGGGCCACCTGACCCGCCAGCCCAGCACCATGGTCCGCTTCTACCAGGGATAGCGCCAAATCAATCCCGGCGGTCACCCCAGCACTGGTGTAACGGCCATGGCTTTCGATATAGAGCGCATCAGGCTCAACGAACAGCGCCGGATACTCATCCGCCAATTGGTCCGCATGCCGCCAGTGGGTCGTCACGCGACAGCCATCCAGCAGGCCCGCCTCAGCCAGCAAAAACGCCCCAGAGCAAATGGAACCAAGGCGCCTGACGTCAGGCGCTATCTCACACAGCACTTGCTTTACGGCCGCGACCTCTCGCTGCTGCATCACCCCGCTGCCGCCTGACACCAACAGCGTATCCAGCGGCCGTAACTCATGAAGTTGGCGGTAAGAATGAGTGGCGTGCACTGCCAACCCACCGTTAGAGACGACTGGACCAATAGCATCAGCGACCAGCGTTAATTGATACAGCGGCTGAGGGCTTAACGCATTCGCGCTAGCAAAGACCTGCCAAGGTCCGCTGACATCGAGCAGTTGGCAGTCGGGGTAGGCAAGCAGGGCAATATGGCGTGTCACTGTCTCTCTCCAACAAAAAGGATGGAACTAGAGAGAGTGTCAGCGCTGCGCCCCATGTCGGCAAGGACCATTACCCCACCGATAAAGACATGAATATCGTGCTCTTACGGGCAGTAAAAAGTCATCCCGTGCGCTCCATCGGCGCTTCCATACGGCGCACGCTGGCAACGAAGTCGCTAAAGCGCTCGCCTTGAATCAACACGTGGTCGCAGAGCGCCTGTTGGGCCTGGGCGGCGTCGCCCTGCTCGATGGCGTCGACGATCGTTTGGTGCTCGTGGAGCGAGTTGTGCATGCGCTGGCGGACCTGCAGCTGTAAGCGGCGGTAAGGCTTTAAGCGCTGCTTGAGCTGGCGGGCTTCGCTGGCTAAAAACGTGTTGTGGCTGGCGGTGTAGATACAGTCATGGAAGGCTTCGTTCTCGTAGTAGTACTCATCGGTATCGCCCGCCAGAGCGGCGGCTTCGCAACGCTTGTGTGCGGCCTTGAGCGCCGCCAGCTCTGGCTCGCTGATGCGCCGCGCGGCCAAACGGCCACACATCCCCTCAAGCTCTGCCATCACTTCAAACATTTCGATTAACTGATCGATACCCACCTTCGCAACGAACGTGCCTTTCTTCGGCGAGACCGTGACCAGACCGCTGGCCACCAATTGTTGAAACGCCTCACGCACTGGGGTGCGCGATACATTGAACTCTTGGCCAAGGGCTTCCGGGTCTAGCCGCTCGCCGGGGGCGCGCCGCCCGTTGATGATGTCATCCTCTAAAGAATCCCTTAGCCGCTGTGCGTTGGAACGCTTCGTATCCGCCATGACTGACCTCCTTCGGTAACGCCGCAGGCTATGACATAAATATGGCATAAATTTGACATTAGCATACATAACCGCTATTGAAATATATATCAGCTCGCCTGATAAACACACAAAGCTAATCCAAACACACAACAACAACTGTTGGAGACGCCATATGAAACGCTTCTTACTGCCCACCGCTGCGGCCCTAGGCCTCGCTATTGCAGCCTCCCACGCCAATGCGGACACCGTCCTACGCGCTTCGCACCAGTTCCCAGGGGGCCAAGGCGATATTCGCGATGAAATGGTGCAGATGATGGCACGCCACGTCGCCGATGCGGATGTCGGTTTAACCATCGAAGTCTACCCAGGCCAGTCGCTATTCAAAGCGCGCGAACAGTGGGGCGCCATCGCCCGCGGCCGTCTGGACATCACCTCGCTGCCGCTGGATTATGCCAGCGGTCGCCACCCGGAATTTTCGGCCACGCTGATGCCGGGCTTGGTGCGTAACCAGGCCCACGCCCAGCGGCTGAACGACTCCGAGTACATGACGATGATTAAAGACGTCATCATCGAAGGCGGGGCACGCGTGCTAGCGGATGCTTGGCTATCGGGTGGTTTCGCCTCTAGCGAGCAGTGTATTACCTCACCGGAAACCGTCGAGGGCCAGGCTTTCCGTGCAGCGGGGCCAGCCTTTGAGGAGATGCTAGAGGCCGCCGGCGCGCCTATTGCGTCGATGCCCTCTTCCGATATCTATGCCGCCATGCAAACCGGCGTGCTGGACGCCGCCAACACCTCGTCGATGTCCTTTATTTCTTACCGCCTTTACGAGCAGGTGGAGTGTCTGACGGAACCCGGCGACTACGCATTGTGGTTTATGTACGAGCCGGTCCTGATCTCCGAGCAGGTGTGGCAAGGGCTTAACGAAGCGCAACAGACAGCGCTGATGGAAGCCGGTGAAGCCGCAGAAGCCTTCTTTGCCGAAGAGGCTGCCGCCATCGATCAGGAGATGATCGATATTTACGAGGAGAACGGCGTCGAGGTGGTCAGTATGAGCGAGGATGACTACAACGCCTGGCTAGAGATTGCCCGCGAAACCTCCTACAAAAACTTTGCCGATAACGTTCCCAACGGTCAGGCCATCATCGACGCGGCGCTTGCCGTCGAGTAAGGCGCGCCTCCATTGACCGTGCTGGCCACTCGCTGAGTGGCCACGTTTGTCCGCTGCTTGCTGAGCTTGACGAGGGAACTATGGCAACTTCAACCACTCACCCCCCTGCCGTACGCAGCGGGGTCATCGGCGGCTATATCCGTTTGATGGATATGCTGTCGCGCGCATCGGCTTATCTCGCCTGCGCCATGTTCGTGGCAGGCGTTTTGGTGATCTGCCAAATGGTCTTTATCCGCTACGCCTTGGGCATGAGCACAAGCTGGCAGACCGAATTCACGATTTTCTCCGTGACCGGGGCCATGCTGATGGGTAGCCCCTACGTACTGATGACCGGTGGCCATGTGGCGATCACCATCGTACCGGACGCCCTCGGCGGCCTAGCGCAAAAAGCCATGTACTTAGTGGCATCGCTGTTTGGCCTGCTCTTTTGCGCGGCGTTGGCCTACGCCTCTTGGGTGTATGTCTTTGAAGCGCTGCACGGCGAATGGACCACTGGCTCGGTGTGGAACCCACCGCTATGGCCCGCCATTCTGCCCATGGCCGTGGGGGCCACGCTGCTCTCGCTGCAGTACGTGGCTGAAATTATGCGCGGGGAGGGCTAATCATGGATCCCATTACGCTTGGCATTATCGTGGCCATTGGTTTAATCGTGCTGATGGCGATTGGTACCCCGATTGCGTTCGCACTCGGCGGTGTGTCACTGCTGGCGCTGCTGTACGACCGGGGCCTGCCGGAACTTACCTACTTTGGCGAAACGTTTTTTGATCGCATCGCGGAATTTGGCTTCGTGGCCATCCCGATGTTTATTTTGATGGGCGCGGCAGTGGCCTCCTCCCCCACCGGGCGCGATCTTTACCGCTCGCTAGACCTGTGGATGGGCCGCCTGCCCGGCGGCCTGGCAGTCTCTAATATCGGTGCCTGCTCTATTTTCGCTGCGCTCTCGGGTTCCTCCCCGGCCACCTGCGCCGCCATCGGCAAAATGGGCATTCCTGAAATGCGCACCCGTGGCTACCCAGATGGCGTGGCGGCGGGCTGTATCGCGGCGGGCGGCACGCTGGGGATTTTGATTCCACCCTCGGTCACCATGATTATCTACGGCATCTCGACCGAAACCTCGATTGGACGATTGTTTATTGCCGGGGTGATGCCGGGCTTTATGCTCGCGGGCCTGTTTATGATCTGGACCATGATCGCCTGCAAGATGGCCGGGGGTTACAACAACCCGCTGGCGGCCTCTGCTGAAAAGCTGAAGGAGAACATCAAGCAGAACGTCGATAGCAACATGAAGGCGCTGGTGCGGGTGCTGCCCTTCTTGGGTGTGGCCGCGGGTATTCTATTTGCCCTTTACGGCGGGCGACCCCGTCGGAAGCCGCAGGCGTGGGGGCGTTTCTCTGCTTGGCGCTGGCGATTTTGATTTACCGCATGTGGCAGCTTGGCCCCATCAAGCTGATCATGCGCGACTCGCTGCGGGAAAGCGTGATGATCATGCTGGTGATCGCCACTGCCGAGGTGTTCGCTTACGCGCTCTCGTCGATGTTTATCACCCAAACCGTGGCCGCGGCCATTGCCGATTTAGAAGTGAATCGCTGGGTGCTGATGGGCGTCATCAACCTGTTCTTATTAGTGGCAGGATTTTTCCTCCCCCCTGTTGCCGTCATCGTGATGACCGCGCCGATTCTGCTGCCGATTATTTTAGCGGCGGACTTCGACCCCTACTGGTTCGCGGTCATTTTGACCATCAACTTGGAAATTGGCCTGATCACGCCGCCAGTGGGGCTTAACCTGTTCATTATTAAAGGCATCGCACCCGATATCTCGCTGCGGGATATTCTGATGGGCAGCTTGCCCTATGCGCTGTGCATGGTGCTGGGCATTCTGCTGCTCTGCCTGTTTCCGGGGATTGCACTATGGCTACCGAACCTGATCATGGGTTAAAGGGGGACGCATCATGAACATGACCTTTCTCCAAGAGATGTTTAACAGCATCACCCAGCGGGACGCGCTGTTGCGGCGCAAGCACCCGGAAACGCTGACGCCCGACCATCATCAGCTGGTCAAGGCCTGCCAAGCGCTGCTGGCCAGTGACGGCGAAGCCTCCAGCATTGCGCTAGCCAGCCGCGCACTGGCGATTTACCAGCGGCTGTCGGAAGGGGAAAAACGCCAGTTTTTTCAGCGCCTGGCCGACAACTTTGCCGCGGAACCCCAGCAGATTGATAGCGCCTACCAAGCCTATCAACAGGCCCGCGACAACCACACGCTGCAGGCGCTGTTTGAAGCCTGTGAGCCGCGTCGCCAGGAGCTGTTTAGGCGTTTGAACCTCGCCACTGACGGCACTTACGACTTGGTTAAAATGCGTGAGGATCTGCTGCAGCTGCTGCGCGAGGAGCCCAACTTAGCGCCCATCGATGATGACTTTGCGCACCTGTTTGGCTCCTGGTTTAACCGCGGCTTTTTGATGCTCAAGCGGATCGACTGGAACACGCCTGCTTCTATCCTGGAAAAAATCATCCGCTATGAAGCGGTGCATGAAATTCAGGACTGGAACGACCTGCGGCGGCGCTTGGATGCTAGGGATCGCCGCTGTTTCGCGTTTTTTCACCCCGCGATTGGCGACGAGCCGCTGATTTTCGTGGAGGTCGCACTCCACAAAGGGCTACCCAGCCGTATTCAACCCATTTTGGCAGGCGTTGAGGATGGCTTGGCGGACCCAGATGATGCCGATACCGCCGCCTTCTTCGGTATCAGCAACTGCCAAACCGGGCTGCGCGGCATTTCATTTGGCAACTTCCTCATCAAGCAGGTGGTGCAGGAACTCAGCCAGGAGCTGCCCCAGCTCAAGCACTTCGTCACCCTCTCGCCGGTGCCCGGTTTTGCCCAGTGGCTGGAAGAGCAGCAGCAAAATACCCAGTGGCCCGACACGATTCGCGAAGCGCTGGACGCACTAGCGACGCCCAACTGGCAGCAGGACAAAGCCCGCGAAGAGCGACTCAAAACCGCCATTCGACCGCTCGCTGCCCACTACTTGGTCGATCAGAAGAACCGCCATGGCCTGCCGCTGAACCCGGTGGCCCGCTTCCACTTGGGCAACGGTGCCGAGCTGCATCGCATCAACTGGCTGGGGGATGTGTCTGCCAAAGGGATGAAGCAAGCGGCAGGGCTGATGGTGAACTACCTCTACGTGCTCGACGATATCGAGCGCAATCACGAAAACTATACCGCAAAGGCCACCGTTGCCTGTTCAAGCGAGGTGCGCGACCTGGCTCGCCGCGCCCGCAAGCTGGCCAAGGGAGAGACCACCAAATGAACCACAACTTATTTGATACCTTTGCCGCGCGCATGCGCGAGCGTGGCAACGCCCCCTTTATCACCACCCGCGAGGGCCGCCACTACCGCTACCAAGACGCGCTCAGCGCCAGCGCCCAGCTTGCCGGGGCACTGACCTCGCTAGGCGTGAACGTAGGCGACCGCGTGGCGGTGCAGGTGGATAAAAGCCCGGAAGCCATTTTGCTCTACCTCGCCTGCCTGCGTATCGGCGGCGTCTATTTACCGCTCAATACCGGCTACACCGGCGATGAGATCCGCTATTTCTTGAAAGACGCCGAGCCCGCGCTGTTCGTGTGCAGGCCTTCGGACGTCGACACCGCCCGCGCCATTGCCCGCGATACCGGCTGCCCGGCGGTCGAAACCTTAGGCACTGATGCCGATGGCAGCTTAATGGAGAAAGCGCAGCAAAGTGACCCCAGAAACGACATCGTCACGCTGGGCGAGCGAGATTTAGCGGCGATTCTATACACCTCGGGCACGACAGGCCGCTCAAAAGGCGCGATGCTGACCCATCGCAACCTCGCCTCTAACGCGGAAACGCTGGTCTCGTCTTGGCACTTTAGCGCTGAAGATCGGCTGATCCACGCGCTGCCTATTTTTCATACCCACGGGCTGTTCGTGGCGTGCAACGTCACGCTGATGGCAGGCGCCAGCATGTGTTTTCTGCCTAAATTCGATGCCGATGTGATTTTCGATGAGCTGCCCAACGGCAGCGTGATGATGGGCGTACCGACGTTCTATACCCGACTGGTTCAAGACCCGCGCCTCACCCCCGAGGTCACCGCCCATATGCGGCTGTTCGTCTCGGGCTCGGCACCGCTCACCGCAGAAACCCACGAAGCCTTCGAGGCCAAAACCGGCCACGCCATTCTTGAGCGCTATGGCATGACCGAAACCAATATGAATATCTCCAACCCCTACACCGGCGCACGCCGGGCAGGCACCGTAGGCATGCCGCTGCCGGGCGTCGAGATGCGCATTACCAGCCGAGAAACGGGTGAAGAAGTGGCGCAGGGTGAGATTGGTATGCTGCAGATTCGCGGCCCCAACGTCTTCATTGGTTACTGGCGCATGCCGGAAAAGACCCGTGAAGAGCTGCTGGACGATGGTTTTTTCATCACCGGCGATCTCGCCATGGTCGATGAGCAAGGCTACGTGCATATCGTCGGTCGGGATAAAGATCTGGTGATTTCCGGCGGGTATAACGTCTACCCCAAAGAGGTCGAGCAGGTGATTGATGAGCTGCCTCAGGTGGCGGAGTCTGCCGTGATTGGCCTGCCCCACCCCGACTTCGGCGAAGGCGTCACTGCCGTGGTGGTGCCCCAGCCAGGGGAGCAGGTGGATGAAGCCGCCATTCTGAATCATCTCGCGGGGCGGCTGGCCAAGTACAAACAGCCGAAGCGGGTCTTCTTTGTCGATTCGCTGCCGCGCAACACCATGGGCAAAGTGCAAAAGAACGAGCTGCGCAAACGCTTCGACACCACCTACCACGCCGCTTAGCCGATTCGTTAAAAATTCCCCACCCAAAACAGCCACGCCCCGCAAAACGGGGCGTGGCTGTTTTTTCTCGAATGCTGCTTTTAAACGCTGGCGTAATTAGGCTCTGCCGGAAAAGTCGGCGAGCGAATGCCAATTGTCAGGCAGAGCCTAGCCGCCTGCAAATGAGGCGTACATAATCACCACCAAAACCACCAGCACGATACCGGTGGGCACCGCGCCTTTCCACGGGGTGAGGTCGACATCACCGGAGTCTTCCTGCACCCAGTCCGTAGCGCGGGGGCGCAGCTTACCGATCACCAGCATCACCGCCACCAGCAGCACAAACACCGCAGCGACGAAGTGGAACTCGTGCATCACCATGGGCAGCTTGTTGAACGGCGGCACGAAGTAGCCCGCCGCAATCAGCAAACAGCCGCCGACCAGCGCTACTTTCGCGGCCATGGGCGGCACGCGTTTTGTCAGCAGGCCCACCAACACCACGGCAAGAATCGGGATGAAGTAGATCGCGTTCATCTTCTGCAGGTAGCCAAACAGGCTGTCCTGGCCCGCCAGCAGCGGCGCAATAATCATGGTGGTAATCGCCATAATCCAGCCAAACACCTTGCCGGATTTCACCACCTGCTCTTCCGTGGCGTCCTTTTTCAGCACGCCTTTGTAGATCCCCAGGCTGAAGATCGTTGTGGTGCTGTTCAGCGCGGAGTTAAACGAGGAGAGAATCGCCCCGACCATCACCGCCGCAAAGAAGCCGGTCAAGTAGGGCGGCAGCACGTTAAATACCAGGTGGCCATATGCCTCGTCCGCGCGGATGCCCTGGTCGGCATACAGGTGGTAGGCGATGATGCCGGGCAGCACCAGATACAGCGGCCCCAATAGCTTCAGAAAGCCCGTCAGCAGGACGCCCTTCTGGCCTTCGGCCAGGTTCTTGGCGGCAAAGGTGCGCTGGATGATTTGCTGGTTGGTGGTCCAGTAGAAGAGGTGAAGCAGCAGCACGCCGGTAAAGATGGTTGAAAACGGTACCTGCTGCTCCGGGCCGCCCATGGAGTTGAATTTGCTGGGGTCGCTCTCTTTCAGGATATTCCAGCCTTCCATCACGCCGGTGCCGCCGCTCACCGCCTGCAGGCCAAAGTAAACGATCACGAAGCCGCCAATCAGCAGGCCTACCCCGTTGAGGGTGTCCGATACCGCTACGGTGCGCAGGCCGCCAAACAGCGCGTAGACCGCACCAATCAGGCCCACCGCCCATACCGTCGCCCAGAGCAGCGCGGTGTTGGATTCAATGCCGGTCAGGCCCTGTAAGTCCAGCATGCCCTGAAGGCCAATGGCCCCGGAGTAGAGGATGATCGGCAGCAGCACCACCGCGTAAGCAATCAGGAAGATAACGTTGGCAATCAGCTGTGTGCCTTTATCAAAGCGAATCGCCAGCAGTTGCGGCAGCGTGGCGATGCCGCTTTTCAGAAAGCGCGGCAGGAAGAACAGCGCCAACGCCACCAGCGCAATCACGGCGATCACTTCCCAGGCCATGACGCTTAAACCATCGGTAAACGCGGACCCGTTCAGCCCCACCATCTGCTCGGTGGAGAGGTTGGTCATCAGCATGGACGCCGCGATCAGCGGAAAGGTCAGCGTGCGGCCTGCCAGGAAATATCCGCTGGTACTGCGGTGGTCATCACGCCGCGTGATGCGCCATGTGACAAAGGCCACCAGGCCCGTAAAAAACAGAAACGATGCCAGGGTTAGGGCATGCATGGGGGAAGTCCTTCAAAGCGGTCGCGTCTGAAGCGGTGCCCAACAGGGGCACGAAGAGCGGTATCAAGCGATACGACACGGTGAGTTTAGGTAAAAATACCAAGCATCGCGGGATTTTAAGCAGGTGACACGATTCATCTATTAGCCTTTAGTCGCAACAAAAGTCAGAAAATAGGTTTTTTTACTACTTCCCAAGCGGCTCGACGAAAGGCGGTGGATGATTGCCGCTCTCCGGCTAAGCTATGTCACAATGCTGACTGTTGACTGACCACACGTCATTAACCACAAGGATGCGCACCGCCATGTTGCACTACCTACAGGGATTACCGTCTTTCTTTGCCTACCTGCTCGGCGCGCTCGCGCTGCTGGTGGCTTTTATGTACTGCTATAGCCGCCTAACCCCACACCACGAGTGGGCACTGATTCGAGCGGGCAATGCGGCGGCCGCCACCGCTTACGGCGGCTCTATTCTGGGTTTCACCCTGCCGCTCTACAGCGCCATGGCCCACTCCATTAGCTATATCGACTTCATTCTGTGGGGCGTGGTGGCCTTCGGCGTGCAGATCGCCACGTTCTTTGGCCTAAAACTATTTCTACGCCGCCAGGGCGAGAGCTTGTCTCAGCACATCACCGAAGGTCATCAAGCCTACGGCACGCTGGTGGGCAGCATCTCGATTGCCGTGGGCTTGATCAACGCGGCCTCAATGACCTGGTAACGGAGCGCACTCATGGAAAAGCAGACCCATCCCACTCACCTGCCCCGCCGTAAACGCAGCGCACGCCTCTCTTTGGCGATGATGGGAGCGAGTGCCTTCAGTTTGACCGCCTGCACCCAGCCCGCAGAGGACGAGCACCTCACCGATGTACGCTTCGACGAGCCCAAAAGCTATCAAGGCGTCGAAGAGTGCGTAGCCGCCAACGTGTACACCCGCAGCGCCTGCGAAGACGCTTACGAGGCCTCTCTAGAGTCCGTGCCGCGCTTCGACACCCTAGAAGCCTGTGAAGCCGAACACGGCGAAGGCGCCTGCGCAGCCCCCACCGACGAGCAGGCCCAGGCCGCAGGCGGCGGCAGTTGGTTCATGCCTGCCATGATGGGCTATATGGTCGGTAACATGCTGGCGAATACCAGCCGAGGGCGCTCGTTTGAGCGCGTGTATCAAGAGCCGGTCTATCGCAACCGCCAAAACCAGGGCAACTGGAACACCGCTACTAGCCAAGCTTCCCAGCGGGTCAATCAGCGTAACGAGGCCATGCGTAGCTCGGTGGTGCAAAACCGCCAAGCCACAACGCGGCGCGGCCTGGGCACCCGCTCGGCTTCCTGGGGATCCTAGCTTCTAGGAATATTAGCTGCTGGGAATCTTAGCCACTCGATGCGGAGCCGCTATGCTGCGAATCAACGTTCCTGAACGCCCGCAATGGGAAACCCTGGCCAAAGAGCTGGGGTTTCATTTCCACACCATCGATGGCGAGCCTTACTGGAAAGAGGACGCCTACTATCAGTTTACCCTGGAGCAGGTAGAGCAAGAGATCGAAGCGCCCACCGAAGCCCTGCACGAGATGTGTATGGAGCTGGTTGATAAGGTCTGCCACTCCAATGCTTTAATGCAGCGCCTCGCGATCCCCGAGCATATGTGGGACATCATCCACCACTCCTGGCGCAGCGGGCAGCCGCCGCTGTATGGGCGCATGGACTTTGCCTATTCAGGCAACGGCCCCGCGAAGCTTTTAGAACTCAATTACGACACACCCACTTCGCTCTATGAAGCGGGCTTTTTCCAGTGGGTGTGGCTGGAGCAGGCGATTGAGCAAGGCATCCTGCCCCGCCATGCCGACCAGTACAACTCGATTCAAGAGCGCCTGCTCAATGCTATGGCGCATCTGGGCGACCGCTTGGAAAACCGCACCCTCTACTTCTCCTGTGTAAAAGGCAGCGACGAGGAGCGCGCCACCGTCAGCTACTTGCAGGATATTGCCCTGCAGGCAGGCTTACAGGCGCCGTTTATTTACATCGAAGACATTGGCGTGGCCCCAGGAGTCGAGCACTTTGTTGACCTAGACGACCAACCCATCACCGCGCTGTTTAAGCTCTACCCGTGGGAAGAGATGGCGGTAGAAGAGTTTGGCGAGGCGGTCACGCAGCTCAACACCCACTGGTTTGAGCCGCCCTGGAAAGCCGTGCTCTCCAATAAAGGGATTCTGCCACTGCTGTGGGAAGAGTTTGAAGGGCACCCGAATCTGCTACCGGCGTATTTTGAAAAAGATAGTCACTCGCCGCTGGAAGCAGGCTGGGTGCGCAAGCCATTTTTCTCACGGGAAGGGAGCAATATCAGTTTGATAACGCCCAGCGGCCAGCAAGAGAGCGTGGGCGGGCCTTACACTGATAACCCGTGGATACGTCAGGCGTACCACCCGCTGCCGCGCTTTGGCGACAAACACGCGTTAATTGGTAGCTGGGTAGTGGGCGATCGCGCCTGTGGCATGGGCATTCGAGAGGACGTGGGGCGTATCACTAAAGATACGTCGTGCTTTATTCCCCACGCCATTATTTAATTGCTCGATCATTCTTTTTTTCTAGTAACCGATTAAGCCGCGTTAGTATAAAAACTGGACACACACCCTAAAAGTCGCTGAAATCGTTGTTATCATTGCGTACTAGCGGCGGTTTAATACGCTGGTAACAAGGGTGGTAAGGCGTCCCTCTTTTGGTCATCGGTTCACTTGGAGCAATAGCAATAATGACAGCGCACTGGAAATCCCTGCCATTGCGGCTACGGCTGTTTATATCTTTCGGCACCGTACTAGCACTTGCCATGCTGCTGGCGCTATTCCTTCAAGCACGTTCCGATAGCCAAGCAAATCTTAGTAACTTCTATGACGAGGAGCTGCCTGCCCATGTGGAGGGGCTTGCCGCACGCATTAACCTGAGCCTTAGCCAGGACCTTAGCGTTTCTGCAAGTCTGGCCAACAGTTACTTTATTGAGCAGTGGATACGCGACGGGCTCCCTGAAGAGCGCCAGGCAGATATTACGACCTACCTATCACGCTTAATGGGCCAGTTGGATAGCGAGCTGCTGTTTATTGCCGCCCAGTACCAGGGACAGGGCTACTATTTCCAACTGCGCGACGGCGAATTTTTACAGCGCTCTATTCAACCACCCGGTGGCGTAGATGACTGGTACTATCAATTTATTGACCGAAACAATACGTATGAACTTAATTTAGATAGTGACACTTTCTCGCCTTCCGAGCCTTTTGTTTTCATTAACTATCGCAGCGCCGTAAACACGAGCAGTGGCCAGCCCTTAGTCGTGGCGGGTGCGGGTATCGATCTTTCCCAAATCACCACACTGATTGAGGATTTTCGCTTAGGCGACACCGGACAAGCCTACCTGGTAAGTAGCGAAGGCGACCAGCTTGTCAACGATAGCGAAAGCATTGTGGGAACGCTGCCCGAGCCGCTATCGCAGCAACTACTGCGCGACGGCACAACCCAAATCCATGAAATAGAGCGCGACGGCCAAACCTGGTTGGTTGGCACGCTTTGGCTGCCTAAATTGCAGCGCCACTTAGCGGTTGAGGCAAATAAGACCGCGTACCTTAACCTGACCCGTAAACGCTTCATGGAGTCGAGCGGCATTGGCCTGCTTATCCTATTCGCCGGGCTGGTTGTGCTCTACCCACTGACCAGTAGTCTGACTCGGCCGTTGACACGCTTTCAGCATCAGCTCAAAGAGATCACGCACAGTCTCGACCTGTCGCGGCGCATAGAAACCGACGACCAAGCCGAACTAGGCGACCTAGCCGATCAAACCAATGAACTACTGGAACGCCTCTCCCGAGCTATCCAAGCGGTCTCCACTAACGCGGCGGCACTCACCCAGGTTGCCGACCGGCTAGCCCAAACAGCGGGACTTTCCGGTGTCCAGGGTGGCGATATTAGCCACGAAGCCAACCAAACTATGGCGGCGGCGGTTGAAGAAATGGCGTCATCGGTTGCCGAAATCACCTCCACTATGGAGGAGCTATCCACTTCGTCTACCCAGATTGCCGACCATTCGCAGTCGGTGGTGGACGTGGCTAACCAAACGCTAGAGCGCAGCCGTAAAGGCAGCACCGCCATGCAGCTGCTGCAGGCCAAAATGCAGGATATCCGTACCGATAGCGAGCAAAGCCTGACCGAAATTATGACGCTGGGCGCCAAATCCAAACAAATCAGCAAAGTAATGGAGCTGATCAATACATTGGCAGCGCAAACCAAGCTCATCGCCTTCAATGCCGCCCTGGAGGCCTCCAGCGCCGGGGAGTCGGGGCGTCGCTTCTCCGTCGTGGCGAACGAGATCCGTCGCTTGGCCGATAGCGTAACGGATTCCACCCATGAGATCGAAGGCCATACCGACGATATCCAGCAGGCTATCAACCGGCTCGTCGTGGCTTCTGAAAAGGGCGCGACCACCATCGAGCAAGGGGTTGAAGCCAGTAAGAGCACCGCACAGGACCTAGAGGCCCTGTTAAAAGCCGCCAGCCAAACCAGCAGCGCCGCCCAGCAAATCTCGCTCTCTACCCAGCAGCAGAAAACGGCCAGCAACCAAGTGGTGATTGCGCTGCGCGATATCGATACCGCCAGCACCCGCAATGCCCAGTCCGTTCGCAGCATTACCGAGATTAGCGAGGATATGATCCAGATGTCGGCAGAGCTTAACGAGCTTGTCCAGGAGTTTACGCTGGCACAGCAACAAGACGGCCCGCCACGCACCACGTGAGGATGCTTTGATGAGTGCAATTCGGGTAGTGATGGTGGATGACAGCCAGCTAGCGAGGGATGTGCTGCGTGATATCCTGACCAACGATGGCGATATTGAGATCGTCGGTGAAGCCGCCAACGGCCAGGAAGCCATTGATATGGCGCGACACCTTGCACCGCAGCTCATCACGATGGATCTGAATATGCCGGTGATGGATGGCCTAAGCGCCATCGAAGAGATCATGCATACCAAAGGTGTGCCGATCCTTGTGATTAGCGACCGTTCAGATGCGGAAACGGCCTACCAAGCGCTGGAAGTCGGTGCGCTCGAAGTGCTGCCTAAACCAACGCTGGATAGTGAAGATGCGGAGCGGCTCCGAGCTAGAGTGCGGCTGCTCTCCGGCGTGGCCGTCATCACCCGCCTACGCCGTCGTCCCCCCCCTTCGCCACCGTTAACCGAGTTTCCCGTGGCAAGCCCTTGCCCAGCCGCCACCCGCCACTACCAGCGCATTGTCGCCATTGCCTGTTCAACCGGCGGCCCACAGGCGTTGGCCAGGTTACTTAGCAAGCTCCCCCAGAACTTCCCTGCTCCCATCATGATCGCACAGCATATTAGCCCTGGTTTTATCGAAGGGATGGCAACCTGGCTTGGCACGCTCTGCGCCTTACCCGTCAGCGTCGCAAAAGAGGGTGAGCGGATAGCGCCGGGGCATATCTATTTGTCGCCTTCGGAAAGCAACCTATGCGTCACCCCCCAGCACCGTTTTCGCTTGCTGCCCAGCTCCCAGGGTGCCCTCTACCGGCCCAGCTGCGACGTGCTCCTGCATAGCGCCGCCAGTGTCTACGGGCCTGATACGATCGGCGTCATTTTGACGGGCATGGGGCGTGATGGGGTAAGGGGCCTGCGCGCCATCCAGCTTGCCGGCGGCACAACCCTTGCCCAGGATGAGGCAAGCTCGGTGATTTACGGCATGAACCAAGAAGCCGTGAACGCAGGCGTCATACAAAAAGTGGTCGCGTTAAGCGACCTACCCGAACAGCTGCTGCATGAGGTTGGCTCCCCCCATCCGTCTCGGCGGGAGCCGCAATGAGTACGCTGGCCCCCTTTAAACGGCTGGTACACCAGCGCTGCGGGCTACACCTAGAGGGACTAGCCGAAGCACGGCTAGCCAGGGCTATCACTCTAATCAACGACCTTACTGGCATTTACGATCCGGAAACGCTTCTCGCTCGACTAAAGCAGGACAGCACTCTGTTTGACCGCTTTGTTAGCCAATTAACGGTGAATGAGACCTACTTTTTTCGTGAACCCGAAGTGCTACATTGGCTTACCGACACCTACTTGCCCCGCCAACTGGCCAAAAAGCAGGCACCGCTACGTCTATTAAGCGCCGGCTGCTCGTCAGGAGAAGAGCCATACAGCATCGCCATGGCGCTGTTGGAGCGTTACGGCGAACGCGCCAAGCAGCTGTTCCAAATTAACGGTGGCGATGTGGATCACCAGGTGCTGAACAAAGCTCAAGCAGGTATTTACAGCGGAATGGCTTTTCGCGCCCTGTCCACCGCTTTTAAAGCGCGGTATTTTTCGCCAATTGGGCGCAGTTTTCAGTTAGTAGAGGCGCTAAGGCAGTGGGTCACGTTTCGGCACTTTAATCTTCTAGCGCCTGGTAAGCATGAGCTAGAAGGCCCCTTTGATGTGATCCTGTTCCGTAACGTCTCCATCTATTTTGACGAAACAACCCGCCGGGCGATTCAACAGCACTTAAAGCAACTACTGGCTCCTGGCGGTATTGTGCTATGCGGAGTCACCGAAACCATGGGCAACGACTTAGGTGTGTTGTCACTGGTAGAAGACCAAGGGATTTTTTACTTTCAAGCGCAGTCGTCGGCGACTACTCAGCCAACTAATACACACCGTCTTGCCCCTACTAGCGCTGAGCCCGTTGTCGGGCCGGAAAGCGCACCCTATGTCCCTTTTACTCCCCAAAACAACAGTGTGGAGCACAGCCCCGCTCCTCACGCCGAGCCTCCACTCTCTTGCGAGCATGAGACGGCAGCCCGGGGGACTTTCTACGATGAGCTTCGCCATGCTCATGAGCTGCTCAATCAGAATCATTTTAGCAACGCCGCCCACCTGCTCACCCCCCTTCTAGCTGAGCAGCCCTGGTGCGTGGATGCACTGCTGCTGGCAGGCTTGGTCGCTCGCTGGCAGCAGCAGCCCCAGCAGGCATTTGACTACTTTAAACGAGCACTGTATGTCGCTCCTGATTGTTGGCCTGCCCATTTTTATCAAGCCGAGCTGCTGCGCCAAGGAGAGTTACCTGACAACCCAGCACAGCGCCAGCGGGGCTATGCGGCGGTGGTGCGTCTATTGGAAGCATCGCCTCAAGCAAACGGTGGACTAAAGGAGATTACCCCACCAATACCACCCGGCGATGCTTGTTTCCTTGCAAAACGCTACTTAAATAAGCAAACCGCCATACAGGGAGTTGGCTAATGGCGCTGGATATTCGACGATTCATTCAGCGGTTTGTGGAAGAAGCCGCCGACCATATCCCCCGCTTACGGGAGGGGGTGAGCACCTTAGAACAGGGCGACACCGACAAGGAGCATATCAACGAGCTATTTCGCGCCGCGCATACGATAAAAGGCTCCTCGCGGATGCTAAAACTTGCTCCTATTACCGCCATTGCCCATAGCACCGAAGAGCTGCTGAGTGCTTTTCGTGATGGTAGTCAAACGCCTTCACCGGCTGCCATCAGCCTGCTTAATCAAGCTATTGATGCTTTGTCAGATCTAGTCGCTCAGCTGAATCAGGGCGCGAAGCCTGAAGAGCTTCCAGACACCAACCACGCCCTTTGCCAAGCACTGGAAGCCGCCGCGACGGGCACGCTACCTGAAAGCACTCAGCCTACTGCGCCAGCCGCCCCCACTGTAGAGACACCAGTGGCAGCTGATAGTGAGCAAACTCCTCCTGTCTCCTCTTCACTAGCCCTCACTGACACCGTGCGCGTGCGTGTAGACCGCTTGGATGACGTGGTCCGATTGATGGGCGAGGTCCTTTCCGGCCACCACCATTTACATAGCTTAGTGGAGCAAGCCCAAAGGTTAGGGAAGGCACTACCGGCAGAGCACCAAAGTACCTTTCACGCTTTCAGCCGCGAGTTAAAAAATAGCGTGCTAAGCCATGACTCACTGATGAGCGACCTACACGAGCGGGCACTGCAAATGCGCATGCTGCCGCTAAGCGTGGTCTTTGACCCACTTGCTCAAATGGCCCGAGAGCTGGCACATTCATTAGGTAAAACCGTAGACTGCCGAGTGCGAGGTAGTGAAATCGAGCTAGACCGTCAAATGATTGATCGGCTCTCCGACCCTTTGATCCACCTGCTACGCAACGCCCTGGATCATGGCTTAGAGACTCCTGAACAGCGCCAAACCGCAGGCAAACCACCACGCGGCCAGCTAACGATAGAAGCCTGGCAGGACGGTGGTTGGGTCGTGGTAGAAATGCGCGATGACGGTGCGGGGGTTAGCCTAGAGGCCGTGCGCCAAAAAGCCCTGGCAAAACAGCTACTCACCGAAGAGCAGCTGATAGCGCTGAGTGAACAGCAAACCCTGGAACTAATATTGCTACCCGGGTTCTCTACGAAAACCATGATTACCGATTTTTCTGGTCGTGGCGTCGGTATGGACGTGGTTAAACGCACCATTGCTGGCGAACTCAGCGGCGATTTACAGCTCACCAGCGAACCTGGCAAAGGAACGCGCTTTACCCTTCGCCTGCCGCTGTCGCTCGCTATGATGCGGGTACTCCTGGTCAAGGTTGGGCAAACTACCTTAGGCGTCACAGCTCCTCACGTTGCAGAGCTTGTTGAGCGCTCACCTAGTAGCTTTATTGACGCTGCTGGGCAACCTACCCTCATTCTGCGCAATGAGTTTGTGCCAGTCGTCTCACTCGCGGCGTTATTATCGCTCCCGACTCCAGAACGCCTGCCAGAAAACGTATTGTTGCTGGTCGTGCACCAGCGCCAGCAGAAGCTGGCGCTGATTGTCGATGCGCTAGTCGATGAGCGCGACATGGTCATTAAGCCGCTCCCCGAACACCTACGCTACCTACCGCTGGTATCCGGCATGGTGTCTCAAGGGCGCAATGAGCTGGTCAGTCTATTGCACGTTCCTGCCCTTTTAGAGCAAGCCAGGCATGTTGTGCAGCGTGATAGCAAGCCGACGACGGCGGCTCCTCAAAGGCACCGCGTCCTTATTGTGGATGACTCGCTCAACACCCGCGAGATTGAAAAAGATGTACTCGAAGCGTGGGGCTATCAGGTGACGCTGGCAGAAAACGGCCGTGACGGTTTAAACAAAGCTCTCGCCGAATCCTTTGATGCCGTACTCACCGATGTCGAAATGCCAGTGATGGATGGCTTTGCGCTGACCAGCCGTCTGCGCGAAAATGACCACTATCGTCATAAGCCAATTATTATTATCACTTCACGTGAAAAAGAAGCTGACCGCCAACGCGGTATGGAGGTAGGTGCCGACGCCTACATCGTGAAAGGCAGCTTTGACCAGAATAACTTAGTGGAGACGCTAAAAGCCCTACTGGGCTAAGCCTTCTTCAAGACAGGGGATTAACATGCGTATATTGGTCGTAGACGACGACCCACTCGCTGGGGAAATGACCGGGGCGCTGCTGGAGTTTCAGGGCCACGACGTCCTGCTTGCCAACGACGCCATGGAAGCCACCAGCCAGTTGGACGCCCATGACGATATCGCGCTGATCGTCAGTGACATGCACATGCCGTTAATTAATGGCATTGAGCTACTTGAGATGCTGAGAGAACAAGGGGTCACACTGCCCTTTATTTTGCTAACGGGCGACATGCCGAATGAACAGTTGCACCAAACGTCTGGCCTAAGCGCCTGCCTGCAAAAAGATGCCGCGCTTGAAACCACTCTTGAGCACGCGGTTGCTCAAGCGCTTGGTAGTTAAATTCATGCAGTTATTTGGCCCGCTCACTGTTCGCCCACTTGCACAGGTAGTCTGATGTCACCTCCAGCTCCTTCGCTGCACGATAAACTCAACCAACTGCGCCAACGGTTTATTGAACAGTTACCGGTTCGTCTGCAGCAAATCACTGCCCAATGGCAGCAAAGTCGCACATCCCCAGAGGCTGAAGCACGGCTTGCCCCAGAGCTGCACCGTTTCTTTCATAGCCTGAAAGGTACTGGCCGCTCCTTAGGGTTTGAACGTATTGCCATGCTGGCGGATCAGGGTGAAACCGCTCTCAATAACCCCTCCGTCTCGGAAGAGGTAGTGGAACTTATCTTCACACAGCTGGCCGAGGAGCAGCAGCGCTTAGAATCGCCGCCGGGTCAACAGAAAGCGCTAGCTGCGCTGAACAGCGTGGAATTTTCGCCCGCACCAGCACAAACCCGCAGTAAGCGTCAGCGTTTAATCTATCTATGCGACGATGAGCCCGACCAAGTTAGCCAGTTACTGCATCATTTACGCTGTTTCGGGCACGAGGTGGTGCACTTCGAAGATACCGATACGTTCTTTAATGCCGTTATTACTCGCCGTCCCGATGCCATTATCATGGATGTGCAGTTCCCTTTAGGGCATACCGCAGGCACCGAAACGCTCACCAGCTTAAATAAGCTGATGGGCGAACGCTTACCCTCTATCGTCCTTTCATCACACAATGACTTTCACTCCCGGCTAAGCGCTGTACGGGCAGGATGTAACGGCTATTTCACGAAACCGGTTAAACCACTAGACCTCATGTTAGCAGTGGATGAACTCACCACGCCGTTAGATGACGAACCGCTGCGCGTGATGGTAGTAGACGATGAACCGGAAGTAGCTGCCTACCATGCATTACTCTTAGAAGCAGCAGGTATGGTAGTACAGCAGGTCAATCACCCTGCAGAAGCCTTGAACGCCCTTGAGCGCTTCAGCCCCGACCTACTACTGGTCGATGTGTATATGCCTGTTTGCTCAGGTGAGGAGCTAGCCAGCATTATCCGCCAGCAGCCTGAATACGTTGGCCTGCCAATTATTTATCTTTCCAGTGAGACCGATAGCCAAAAGCAGCTCTCAGCCATGACGGCGGGCGTCGAAGCGTTTATCACCAAACCGGTGGTGCCTGAAGAGCTGGTATCGGCGGTCAAGCTGCGCGCGGAGCGGCTGCGCCTGCTGCGCTCACTAATGACCCGCGATAGCATGACTGGGCTTTACAACCATAGCTCTACCACTGATCTCATCAGTAAAGCGCTAGCACAAGGCTACCGAGATAACACCCAGCACGCGATGGCTATGATCGATATTGACCACTTCAAGTCGGTCAATGACACTCACGGCCACCTGGCAGGTGACCAAGTGATCATCACTCTGGCCAGGCTACTCAAAACCCGCCTGCGTATGACCGATATTATCGGCCGCTATGGCGGCGAAGAGTTTGTGATACTGCTCAAGGGTGTTAGTGATGAGCGCGCCAGCGAATTGATTGATACCCTGCGTATTGATTTCGAGCAGGTAGAGTTCCATGCAGGCGGCGCGCGTTTTAGCTGTACTTTCAGCGCGGGGGTTAGCAGCTTTCCCACACAGCCGTCTACGGAGTCGCTGCGCCTAAGCGCCGACCAAGCGCTCTATCGCGCCAAGCACCAGGGGCGCAATCAGGTGGTCACCAGCAAGGAGCAGGACGATGACGGATTCCCCACAGCCCACCCATGAGTCACAGGGTGTGACCTTTGAGCAAGCGTTCAGCGAACGCAGTGACGACACAACGATTGTCGATGTAGACGAGCCAAGTCAGCAGGTGGTGTTGTTTCAACTATCCGGCCAGCCGTTTGCTCTGCCCGGTCATGCGGTGAGTGAAATTCTTAAGGGTGATACACCCGTTTATTTTGTGCCAGGCTTGCCCGCCTCTACGGAAGGGGTGATTCACTTACGTGGCAATATAGAGTCGTTGATTACGCTACAGCCCTTGCTTGGGCTACCCGATACTAACGCGGAGGGTATGCTCTTGATCGTCCATGCGGGAGAGATACGCAGCGCAGTACGTATCGACCAGCTCGACGATGTTTGCGAACTGCCTGTCAGCGCCTTCAAAACGCCTCCCGAAACACTGCCTAGCACGTTACGCTCCTACGTCAGCGCTTTGTGGCAACCTAGTGACGAGCAGCGTGCCACGGCCCTCCTGGACCCTGATGCCCTGTTTCGCGCCTATCAAAAGGGGCTTGGTTAGGCCGTGAGCTATGTCGCCTGCGTATGCTTTCAAGCTAGCGGCCACCGTGTGGCCTTAGAAGCGCGCTATATTCAACGCATCGATAGTACGCCCACTCATCATCGACACATCGCTGCCGATACGCTACTGCTTAATCAGCCTAGCCACCCAACGCGCTGGCTAACCCTACGCGATGCCGAGGGGCCATGGCAGCTTGGCATTACCGGCGACAGTGAGATGATGCGCCTGCCCTCCGCCGCGATTTACCCACTACCGCCACTGCTGGCTGCCCGCTCCCGCCATCCGGCGCTGTGCGGCATCGCTCTGGAAGGGGAGCAGCTCACTCTGCTCCTAAACGGAGCTCGGCTAAGCCCACCTTCCGAGGCAAGTTCAACCCACCATCCATAAGCAGCGCACTTGGCTACCTTTCTCCACTTGGCGATGCGGATCAATCACCGCCAGCGCATCGGCAGCAATGCAGGAAGAGAGCACCGCTGAGTTTTGGTCATCAAAGGCATCGGCCTCAATGCCCTCGGGGGTAAAGCGCAGCGCCACCCGCATATAGTGCTGGCGCGGGCCGGTCTCTGTGGCAAAGGTCGCGGTGGCCGTTAGGCACGGAAGCTCCGCCAGCGCAGGGCAGCCCAGTAGTGCCCCCATCAGCGGGCGTAGAAACAGCCACGCACCCACAAACCCCGACACCGGGTTACCCGGCAGCCCCACAAACCGAGCATGGCTGCCATCGTCGCGGGGCAAGCGGCCTAGCGCTAGCGGCTTGCCAGGACGAATCGCCAGCTTCCACATATCGAGTTGCCCAAGCGACTCCAGCGCCGCTTTGACGTGGTCCTCCTCCCCGACGCTGACACCACCGGTGCTCACCACCACATCGGCCTCGGCAGCGGCGTGGTTCAACAGCGCCACGGTTTGGGCGTAGTCATCGGGCACGCTCACCAACTGCACCACCTCGGCCCCGAACGTCTCCAGCAGCCGCTTGAGCATGGGGCGGTTGGAGTTATACAGCTGACCTGGTTTTAACGGCGTGCCGGGGTCGACGATCTCATCACCTGTGGAAAGCAGCGCCACTCGTGGGCGGCGTCGTACGCTCACATGAGTGATGCCTTGCCCCGCCAAATGCCCCAACGCGGCGGCTTCCAGGCGCTCGCCAGCATTGAGCAGCACATCGCCTTGACGCACGTCGCGGCCCTGCAGGCGAACGTTGTCTCCTTCAGGCACGTCCGCGTGGATGAGCGCCTCGCCGTTCTCTTCAGTCACCCGCTCCTGCATCACCACGCAGTCAGCACCAGGGGGGATCTGCCCGCCGGTAAAGATCCGCGCGCAGGTGCCCGCCACCAATGGCCGTGCCGTACTGCCCGCGGCAATCCGCTGGCTCACCGGCAGCCGCTTACCCGCATCCATAGCACGCAGCGCATAGCCATCCATTGCGCTGTTATCGAACGGCGGCACGTCCAGCGTGGCCGTTACCGATTCGGCCAGCACGCGGCCAGCGGCGTCATTCAACGCGATCTGTTCGGCAGAGAGCAGCGTCACGTCGGCTAATAGCGCTTTCAGCGCCGCTTCAATCGGCTGTAACTCAGCCATGCTGCCCCCGACCGGGGATCACCAGGTTGGCAAAATTACAGGGTTTGTGGCGGCTATCGAGCTGCTCGGCCAGAATGCCATCCCAGCCGGTACGGCACGCACCGGTAGAGCCTGGCAGGCAGAACACCACCGTGGCGTTAGCGAAGCCACCCAATGCGCGACTCTGAATCGTGGAGCTGCCGATCTCATCGCCGCTGAGCTGGCGAAAGCGCTCACCAAAACCTTCGATACGTTTATCCAGCAACACCGAGATAGCTTCTGGGGTAGAGTCGCGCCCGGTAAACCCTGTGCCGCCCGTGGTTAGCACCACCTGCACGCCGGGGTCGGCAATCCACTGCGCTACCACCGCACGGATCTGGTAAACGTCATCCGGTACGATGCGCTTATCCGCCAAACGGTGCCCCGCCTCGGTTAGCCGCTGCACCAGCGACTGGCCCGAGCGGTCAGTATCTTCCGTCCGCGTATCGGAGACGGTGAGCACCGCAATGTTCAGCGCTTCCATGGCATCCATGGCGCTACTCCTTGTGCTCGTTGGGGGAGGCGTTGGCCTTTTTCTTGGCTTGGCGCGCTTCAAGAGCAGCCAGCTGTTCCGGCGTTGCCTCACCCTGGTGATTGGCTTTCCACTCGCTGTAGGGCATGCCGTAGACGTAATCGCGGGCGGCGTCCAGTTCGAGCGCGGTACCGCGCTCATCGGCGGCGGTCACCAGCCACTTCGAGAGGCAGTTACGGCAGAAATCCGCCAGAATCATCAGGTCGATGTTCTGCACATCTTTATTGTCGTCCAGATGCTTCAACAAGCGGCGAAACGCAGCGGCTTCAAGCTCGGTACGGGTGGTCGCATCCAGTTCGTCAAATGTCGCCATGGTGATTCCTCTTTCAAAATTCGTTGGAGTGCAGCATAACAAAAGACACCGCCCGAAGGCGGTGTCGAAGGGCGTTCACGTCCACTTATCTCGACGGCGTGACTCAGCTTGGTTTGGCTGCTGAAGGCTCACCGCTGTCGCCCGCTTTACGCGCCGCCAGCTCTTCTTCACTGATGGCCTGATCTTTGACCTCTTCGTACCACAGGTTGTGGTGCTCTTTGGCCCAGGTTTCATCCACGTAACCGGTGGTCATACCTTCCAGCGCGCCTTCCGTACCCAGCGTGCCGATATAGATATGACCCAGCGAGACAGCGGTAAGGCCCAGCGCACCCACGGCATGGATGATGTTGGCCCACTGCATGGTGTCGCGGCCCTGGTCAAAGTTGGGGAAGTCGAGCACGAAGCCACTCGCCACCACCAAAATGCCCACTGAAGCTAGCAGCCAGTACCAGGCTTTTTCGCCACCGTTGGCAAAACCAGCATCTACATGGCCTTTGCCAATCATACCGCCGCCTTTTTTGAACCATACCCAGTCGTGCTTCTTGGGAATGTTCTCTTTGATCAGGCTAACCAGCATGATGACCAACAGTACGCCAAAAATCGGCCCCAGATAGTTGTGCAGCACTTTAGAAGCCGCAATCATCCAGGCCCATACCGCATCACCAAACAGCGTACGGAACACGAACTTGCCTAACAGCAGGTTAAGCCCCGTCAGCGCTAGGGTGATGAACAGCGTAGCGACGGTCCAGTGAAGAGCACGCATCAGCAGCGACCAGCGCAAAAGCTTACGCCCGGTGCGCGGCTCTTCGAGATGCTTACGACCCACAATGAAGTAGAACAGCGCAATCAGTGCCGCCATACCACCAATGGCAATCATGCCAAACGGCGACACCCAGCGATTGCGCAAAATCCGCCACGTTTCGCCGCTGGAGTTGATCAGGTTGTAGTTACTCTCGTGACGTGAGTCACGGTAGTTCGGCCCGGTTTCACCGCTACGCACTTGGCGCCACTGATCCGCCGTAATGCCGGGGGCAGCAGTGGTCATTTCGCGGTCTGGGTCTGCCTGCGCCACGGCCATTTGCGTGACTCCCAGGCTTGCCACTAACAGCACCAGCATCAGGCATAGACGCCATCCGCGCTGCAACCAGCTAGCGGTGCCGCTAGGTGCCCGTGAGGGCACCTTTGTCATGTTCAACGTTGTCATGACACGCCTCCTTACCCTTTACGGGCAGCATCATAGGCAAGGTTGTCAGAGCTAGCCTGAGGATTGTTTGACCACGCACCATCTTGATGGCCACGGTGTACCACGCGCTGGCGGAAGATATCGGCAACATCTTGAGCATCACCAGCCAGTAGCGCTTTGGTGGAGCACATCTCAGCACATAGCGGCAGTTTGCCTTCCGCGATGCGGTTGGAGCCGTACTTCTGGTACTCCTCTTCTTTGGTTTCCGCGGGGCCACCGGCACAGAAGGTGCACTTGTCCATCTTGCCGCGCTCGCCAAAGGCGTTCTGCTGGGGGAACTGCGGCGCGCCGAAGGGGCAGGCGTATAGGCAGTAACCACAGCCGATGCAGAGGTCTTTATCGTGCAGCACGATGCCATCGTCGGTTTTGTAGAAGCAGTCGGTAGGGCAAACCGCCATACAAGGGGCATCATCACAGTGCATACAGGCAACGGAAATGGACATTTCATCCGCTTCGCCGTCGTTCAGGGTCACTACGCGGCGGCGCTGGATGCCCCACTCGACGTCGTTGGCGTTCTTACAGGCGGTGACGCAGCCGTTGCACTCGATGCAGCGCTCGGCGTCACACATAAATTTCATTTGAGCCATGGTGTTCTCCTCTTGCCGGTGCGGGCGTGGCCGCACCGGCATGCTGTCAGGTCAGGTCGTGTTAGCTGGCGCGTTCGATACGGCAGATGGTGCACTTGGTCTCTTGCATCAGTGTCACCGGGTCGTAGCCGTAGGTGGTGGCGGTGTTGGCCGCTTCACCAATCACGTAAGGAACGGTGCCTTCCGGGTAGCGGTCGTGCAGGCTTTCGCCCTGGAACACACCGCCGAAGTGGAACGGCATGAACGCCACTTTACGATCCACGCGGGGCGTGACCAGCGCTTTCACCTTGACCCGACCGCCTTCGGCGCCTTCGACCCATACTTGGTCGCCGTCGCGGATACCAATGTCGTTGGCATCGGCCGGGTTGATCTCGACGAACATCTCCTGCTGCAGCTCAGCCAGCCACGACATGGAGCGCGTCTCTTCACCGCCGCCTTCGTACTCGACCAAGCGACCCGAGGTCAGAATGATCGGGTAGTCCGCGCTGTTGTCACGGTCCTGGATGGTTTTGTACATCGTGGGAAGACGCATGATGGAGTCAAAGTCGTCCCACGTGGGATAGCGCTCGACCAGATCACGACGGGTGGTGTAGAGCGGTTCACGGTGCTTCGGCACCGCATCCGGGAAGGTCCACACCACGGCGCGGGCTTTGGCGTTTCCGTACGGCGCACAGCCGTGCTCGATGGCCACGCGCTGGATACCGCCGGAGAAGTCGGTCTTCCAGTTCTGGCCTTCGGCCGCCGCTTTCTCTTCAGCGGTGAGATCGTCCCACCAGCCCAAGTCTTTGAGCAGCTGGTCGGTGAACTCGGGGTAACCGTCATCGATATCGCCACCCACAGGAGCGGAGCCTTCCGCCAGCAGGTTCACACCATCGCGCTCGATACCGAAGCGGGCGCGGAAGCCCATGCCGCCTTCCATGACCGGAATGCTAGTGTCGTAGAGGTTGGGCGAGCCAGGGTGTTTGAACTCCGGCGTTCCCCAGCAGGGCCACGGCAGACCGTAGTAGTCGCCATCGGCGGGGCCGCCTTGGGCACGCAGGTTTTCGAAGCTGAAGGTGTGCCAGTTTTGTTGGTGCTCTTTCAGGCGCTCCGGGCTTTGACCGGTGTAGCCAACGGTCCACATTCCGCTGTTGATTTCACGCAGGACGTCTTCAATAACCGGACGGTTGCCATCCATCGCGAAGTTTTTCACGAACTCGTTTCCAAAGCCGAGCTTATTGGCAAACAGGTACATGATTTCGTGGTCAGGCTTCGATTCAAACAGCGGCTCAATGACCTGATCGCGCCACTGAATCGAGCGGTTGGTGGCAGTCACACTACCGGTGGTTTCAAACTGCGTGGCAGCGGGCAGCAGGTAAACGCCGTCGGTGCGGTCATGCATAACGGCTGCAACGGTGGGATAAGGGTCAACGATGACCATCATCTCCAGCTTCTGCATCGCCTTTTGCATTTCAACGCCGCGGGTTTGCGAGTTGACCGCGTGGCCCCAGTAGAACATCGCTTTCAGCGCGGTGCGCTGGGAGATGTTTTCGTCCTCTTCCAGCACGCCATCTACCCAACGCGATACGGTAATACCGCTGGAGTACATGGGCTTGCCGTCGGCGTACTCGGTGTCGTCGAAGCGGCCTTTCAGCCACTCGTAGTCTACGTCCCACACTTTGGCCCAGTGCTGCCAAGCGCCTTCTGCTAAGCCGTAGTAGCCCGGCAGGGAGTCACAGCCCAGACCTAAGTCGGTGGCACCCTGTACGTTATCGTGGCCACGCAGGATGTTGGCACCGCCACCCGATTTACCGATGTTACCCAGCGCCAGCTCCAGAATGCAGTAGGCGCGAGTGTTGTTGTTACCGGTGGTGTGCTGGGTACCGCCCATACACCACACTACGCAGCCAGGGCGATTGTCGGCAAGGCGCTTGGCCACATCGAACATTTCCGCTTCTGGTACGCCAGTAATATCTTCTACAACGCTGGGCGGGAACTGAGCGACTTCTGCCCGCACGTCGTCCATGCCGTAAACGCGCTGATTGATGTACTCGCTATCTTCCCAGCCGTTTTCAAAGATGTGCCACAGCAGGCCCCAAATGTAGGCAACGTCGGAGCCAGGGCGCAGACGCACGTACTTGTTGGCTTTAGCAGCGGTGCGGGTAAAGCGCGGGTCCGCGACGATGATGTCGCAGTTGTTGCGCTCTTTCGCAATCAGAATGTGCTGCATAGCGACCGGGTGCGCTTCACTGGGGTTAGAACCAATGAAGAGGATCGCCTTACTGTTATGCATATCGTTGAGCGAGTTGGTCATCGCTCCGTAACCCCAGGTATTCGCAACCCCTGCCACTGTGGTGGAGTGACAAATACGCGCCTGGTGGTCGGTATTATTGGTGCCCCACATGGAGGCGAGCTTGCGCATTAGGTACGCCTGCTCGTTACTGAATTTTGCTGAACCCAGCCAGTAAACGCTGTCGGGGCCGTGGGCGTCGCGCAGCTCAATCAGCTTGTCGCCAATTTCGTTGACGGCGGTATCCCAGTCCATACGCTGCCATTCACCGGCGACCAGTTTCATCGGGTACTTCAGGCGGCGCGTGGAGTGGCCGTGCTGGCGTAGCGATGCCCCTTTGGCGCAGTGAGCGCCGCGGTTGATCGGGTGGTCGAAGGCGGGCTCTTGCTTGGTCCAGATGCCCTCTTGAACCTCGGCATACACACCGCAGCCCACCGAGCAGTGGGAGCAGATGGTGCGCTTCGTTTCTACCGGGGAGTCGAGCACCGGCGTTTTATCAGCCGCTTCAGTGCGCTGCATCATCGGCGCGCCCATAAAGCCTGCCGCAGCCACCCCACCGGTGGCTACACCCGTGCGCTTTAGGAACTGACGACGGGAAATACCCAACCCAGTGGTAGCGGGGGTGTTCGTTTTGCGAGTTAGACGCATGGCAAATCTCCTGGCAGTTCGCCGTCAGTCACGCAGCGAGGCGTAATAAGCACGAATATGGTCGGTCTCGCGGTAGTTCACCGCCTGCTTGTCGCGCTCAACCGGGCTTTTATCATCTGCCTGTGCCAGCGTGACGTGGCCTACCGCAACAGCTGCGCCCGCAGCGGCGGTGCCTAAACCAACGGTTTTCATAAACCGGCGGCGCTCAGGGTTATGTGACTGGTGCATGGGGTTCTCCTCTTTCATGCCCTTTTTTATGCGTGGCCCGTAGGCCCTGTTGTTCGCTTACCGCTGCGCACGGTCACGTCACGGTGTGGCTTTGCGCGCTGCACCGGCGTCATAGGAAGCAGGCTCCACTATGCGCACCGGTTGATAGGCCGCTTGATCGCTCAAACGTGCCTGTTCGCTCTCCATAAAAGCACTACCCAACTGCCCCAGCGCTGAATAGAAAGCGGTGTCTACTTTTGCAAGGTCATCCCAACAGCGGCTAGCCCAGGGGGCAAGGTGCTGTTGAAAAAAGGTGAACTGTTCACCACTTTGCGCGGCGATGAGCATGGCCATCACTTCGCACATGGCCGCCAGGTGGTCTTCTGGGTCCCGGGTATGCTCGCTGCGCTCAAAGCCTAGCGCACGGAGATCTTGGCGCAGCGCGACCAGCGCGGCTTCCATCAGCTCGCCGTTGCGATACCAGGATGCATAGGGCACAACGTCGCCTTGAATGACGCCTACTAAGTGGCGGAAATGCGCACGCTTCAGGCTGTCCACATCGCTTTGGCTTGCCGCTTTTGACAGCGCGGCCCAGCATTCGGCAATGCGGCTGCCATCTTGCTCAATATCGAGACTTTCCAACCACGCCAGTAGCTCGCTGTCGGGGGCCTGACGCAGCAGGCTAGCGAACAGCTGGTAGATATCCATTCGCAGCGCATCGGTTTCACTTAGCGTCGGCATTGCATCGCTCATTGCTTTACACCTTTAGTTGCGCTTCAGGGTCACGAGCCATGGTTTTCCACACGTCTTTCACCCGGCAGTCTTCACACATTTCTAAGCGCGTCATGGCATCACCGGCAAAGTAAGGGTGATTGGCCAGCTTGGCTTTAATGGTGGCAACGGTGCTGGCGGTGGCAAACGGCTTACCGCAGCTAATACATTCGAAAGCCGCCTCTTCGTGGCAAATATGCCGCGTTTCGCGCGCAGGTGCCGCGAGGAAGCCTGGTTCCAGCGTGATGGCGTCTTCAGGGCAGGCCTGTTCGCAGAGCCCGCACTGTACACAATCGGCTTCCAGGAAGCTGAGCGCCGGAGTATTACCGCCGGATTTAAGCGCAGGCGTTGGGCAGTTACTAACGCAGGCGTGGCAGAGCGTACAGGCAGCGCTATCAACGTTGATGCCGCCGTAAGCCGCCCCTTGAGGCATGGCGTGGCGCTCACCGCTGGGCGCCCCCAGTTCAGCCAACCGCGCCAGCACAACGTTCAGGCGAGCACGCTTATTAGGCTCATTAAAGCTCAATGGCGACTCGGTGAGCGGTGTTAGGCTGGGCAGCGCATCTCGCTCGCCCTCGGCATCTACCGGCAGTAGCTTAATACGCGCGGCGTCGTGGCCTAGCGCGGTCAGCAGACTATGAGCCTGAGTAATTTGATGCTCTAAAAAAGCGCTGAGCCGGGGCGGCATGCCGTCGTGAAGCTGAATGCGCACTTCAGAAGCGCCGCTGGCGAGCGCCGTCAGCCACTGGTCGTGGCCCGCCGCGCCCAGCTCTTCCAAGGGGGCATCAATGATGTGACCCGGCGTGGTAATGCCTGCAGCACGCTCAGCTTCCAGCGAGTCATGGGTAATAAAGCGTAGCACCGGCACCTCACCACTGGCTTCCCGATAAGCAGCGAGCCAAGTGGCTAACGTATCCTGCTGACGGCGGGTTTCCGGCAGGCGAAACTCGATGGCACCCGTAGGGCACGCACTGGTGCAACTGCCTACGCCTTGGCAAAGGAAAGGATCAATCTCAATGCGCGACTCAATGCGGCCTTGGATGCTAGAAATCGCATCCGCCGGGCAGACGTCGAGGCAGCGAGTGCAACCGACGTTACCACTGGAAGAGTGGGCGCAAAGATCGGTATTGACCTGGAAATAGCGCGGTTTATCGAACTCACCGACCAGCTCCGTCACGCTCTCTAACACGTCGGCACGCTCAGCTTCCTGGCGCTCCCACGCGAGGCGCAGGTAGCCCGGCGGGGGCAGTTCCCAAGAAGCGACGTTAAGTGCTCCCTCCGAAAGGTCCAGCACTACGTCAAATACGTCCCGCTCAATCAGCGCTTGGGCAAGATTGAGAGAGTCGCCATCGTCTTGGCTCAGAGTGGCACGAAAACCACCCAAATGACCCGCGATGTTTAGCTGTGACTGTTGATGCGCACTCAGCACTTGAGCGATCAGCGGCTCGCTGGCGGCGGGAAGATCAACGGCCTCATCCGTGGTCAGCATCGTGAGGGACGCTAATCCTCGCCCCTGAAGCACTCGTGCCGCTTGAGTCACTGACGGCGCACTACCGAGCAACAGCACATGACCGCGGCTGTGGTAGGTCACGTTGGCAGGCGTTAAATTCACCGGCCATGAGATACGCCGACGCACCGCTTCACGAGCGGCGACGTTGCGCTGGTCGTCAATCGACGCCAGTTGGATTCGTTGGTTCATGCATTCTCACGGTCAAGAGGTCGTTTTTGTTATAATTAGAGATTAGGTTTTGTCATCTCATGGATGACTTTCGGCGTTATAACGACATAGCTTCTTGTATCAGCGTATGGCGCAAACAGCTTTTTTGCCACTTCCTTTGGTCGCACCGCTGTCAACGAAAGCCCGCCATGCTTACCATAACCCACTGATTCAAAAAGCTAACCGTCTTTTTTTCGCTCTCCTGGAGCGTGATCAGAATAATCAGACTGGTCGTCTAGTGAGGCACTTTGTACAAAACTGTCATCACTTGTGCAAGCGCTGGTCTGATCCGAGGCGGGCGCAGGCGATGTCTCTTCCTGTGCTTTCTCCTTCTGCCCTGCGTCTTCCAGCTTCTCTAAGGTCTCTTCCGCTTTATTGGCCCAGCGGCGCAGCTTGCCCGCCAGCTCGCTGGCCATGGGCTTTAACTGTTGAGTGTAGTCGGCGTCGTAATCATCCAAACCATCGCGCACATTGTAGTTACCGGTGGCCCAGAGCCTCCGTAGGGCACGGCGGCGCAGCGCAGCACTGACGCCAGGCACCATAAAGGCGCTGAAGTCGCTGCCTGCAGGCAAGGTGTCTGGGTCGGGCAACGTGTGGTCCAGGCTGCCCGGCAGGGGCGGAGCTGCGGCCTCTTGCTCGTCTACCGCTGGGGAGGAGGCATCTATGCCGTCAGACTCAGGCGCGTGCGTCTCCACTTCCAACTGAGGCTCTACCGGCTCCGCCGGCTGACTGTCATCACTCTCATGTTCAATGCCGCGCTTTTTACGCGACCAGCGCTCCAAACGGCTCACTGTGGCTGCTCCTTGGTCGGGGTCTCTTTGCCACGCCCGGCCCCTTTGCGTTTTTTCTTGCGGGTTTCCACTGGCGCTTCACCGTGGCGCGCGAGATAGTGCTCTATCCACACCTGAATCGCCATCGGCATCGCAGCTTCTAGCACTTGCTGCTCGCCATCTAGCCAGCCTGCGGCCACATCCTGGCTGGCAGTGATGGCATCGGGCTTCGGGGTTTGCCCGGTGAACCCGGCACGCACGAACAGGCGCGGCGTCGGCGCGGTGAGGTTAAATCGATAGGCGGCTCGCTCGGTCATATAGAGCTGCAGGTTGAGTACGCACTCCCCTTCGTCCCCCGGCACCAGCTCGGCAATGCGCCACTGGGTCAGCGTGAAACTGCGCACCTGCTTGGGCTCGGCGACTAAGGTAACGCTTAATGCGCGTAAACTATCACTCATGGGTTTCACCACCTTAGACCTTGAACGGGTAGACAAGTAAGCCTTTTGAGCGCCATCATCGTCAACTCAGACTATTTTACTCAACTATTATGATCTTGTGCGCCGTGTTTGCGTCAGCCACACAGCGTTTTGGTATCAGTGAGGATTGCGGATGCCCGCCCTTCAGTTAAGCCGAGCCCGCTTACCGGCCACGACCACCATTGATGTCATGGATGCCTACGGCGACACTCGCCCGCAGGCCATTGCCGCCGAGCGTGCGCTTACGGTGTATCTTAACAAGCGTGAAATTGTCACCCTGATGACGCTAGGCGATGACCCCGAGGCACTAGTGGTAGGCTACCTGCGCAACCAGGGGCTATTAAGAAGCGCCGAGGATTTAACCGCCGTTCAAGTCGATTGGGAAGTAGAGGCTGCGGTGATCGTTACCCGCCACCTGCCTGATGACTTGGAGGCGCGCCTTAGCACGCGCACCGTCACAACGGGCTGCGGTCAGGGCACCGTGTTTGGTAAACTGTTAGAGCAAACTTCTCTCACAGCGCTGCCTGAGACACCGCTGGCGCAATCAACGCTGTATGAATTACTGACCAATTTGAACACCTACAACGAGACCTACCGCAGCGCGGGCGCGGTACACGGCTGCGCGCTGTGCCATCAGTCGCAGGTGCTGGATTTCGTCGAAGACGTAGGCCGCCACAACGCCGTAGACACGCTAGCGGGTCGCCAGTGGCTTAACCAAGCCGATAGCCGTAGCGCCGATATTTTTTACACCACCGGCCGTTTAACGTCTGAAATGGTGCTGAAAGTCGCGCAAATGGGCATTAGCGTACTGGTATCGCGTTCAGGCGTGACACAAAAAGGCGTAGAGCTGGCCGAGCGTTTCGGCGTGATGCTGATCGCCCGTGCGAAGGGGAAAGGATTCCAAGCCATTAACGCCGCTGGCCGCTTGACGCTGGACGCGATTCCCCCCAAGCCGCCGAGTGCGCGCTCGTCCAAGGAGGCAGGCGTATGATCGCCAAGCACGATCTGACTGGCATGATTCTCGCGGGCGGTGAAGGCCGCCGTATGGGCGGGCGAGATAAGGGCCTGGAGCCCTTTGCAGGCTTGCCGCTGGTAGCGCACACCGTTAAGCGCTTCGATGGCCACGTGCATGAGTTGATGATTAACGCCAACCGCAATAGCGATGCGTATGCGCTGTTTGCCGACCGCGTGATTGAGGATGCCGAAGGCGGCTTCAAAGGCCCGCTGATGGGCATTTACAGCGGCCTGCGCGCGGCTCAAACGCCGTGGCTGCTGGTCGCACCCTGCGACTCCCCTGCGCTGCCCCACGATTTGGTGGCGCGCATGGTCGCAGGTATTACCCAGGCGGGTGTCGAGCACGATATCGCCGTGGCGTTCGATGGCGAGCGCCTGCACCCCGTCGTCGCGCTGCTGCATACGTCGCTGGCTGACGATTTAGCGGCCACCCTGGCCGAAGGCGAGCGTAAAATCGATCGCTGGTACGCGCGCCACGCATGGTGCCGGGTGGATATGTCTGACTGCCCTGAAGCGTTCGCCAACCTCAATACCGAAGAGGAGAAAGCCCGCTTGGAGCTGGCACTGACAACGCCTTCCCAGGAGACGCCATGAGCCTGTCGTGTTTTGAACTGGGCGAGCAGATGCTCAGCGTCGATGCCGCTCGCGATGCGCTGATGACGCTGGTTGAGAAATCGGTAGCGGTAGAACAGGTGGCAATAGGCAGCGCCTACGGACGCAGGCTGGCGACTGATATCACTGCGCCTATTAACGTGCCACAGAATACCAATGCGGCGATGGATGGCGTTGCCTTGTCCTGGCCCAAAGAGCCACCCTACACCACACATATTCAGATCGTAGGTGATGCCTTCGCCGGGCAAGCGTTTGAGGGTGAGGTGCCCTCTGGCCAGTGCGTGCGTATCACCACCGGCGCGCCGCTCCCCAGCGGCACCGATACGGTGATTATGCGTGAGCAGCTCATTGAGGGTGACAACAGCATCACCATCGATGCGCCAGAGCGGGTCAGTGTTGGGCAGCACGTTCGCCAAGCTGGAGAGGATATTGCCCAAGGGGCCGTTACATTGACGGCGGGCACACGGCTGGATGCTGCCAGCATGGGGCTGGTGGCGTCCCTGGGCTATGCCGAGGTCGACGTATACCGGCGCCCTAAGGTTGCGATTTTTTCTACCGGCAACGAAGTCACCCCGCCAGGAGAGCCGCTCCCCAGCGCCGGGATCTACGACACCAACCGCTTTACCCTGATGGGCATGCTGAGCGAGCAAGGGGCCGAGGTAGTAGATCTAGGTATCCTGCCCGACGACCCGCGCGCTATTGAGCAAGCGCTTGCGGAAGCAGCGGCGCAGTGTGACCTTGTGATTACCAGCGGCGGCGTGTCCGTGGGCCACGCGGACTACACCCGCGCTGCGCTGGAAAAGCTCGGACGGCTGGCCTTTTGGCGGGTGGCGCTACGTCCTGGCCGCCCGATGGCCTGCGGCCAGCTGAGCGACTCCCGCACGCCGTTTGTGGGGCTACCCGGTAATCCGGTGGCGGTGATGGTTACTTTCAGCCAGTTTGTGGTGCCCCTTTTGCAACGGCTGCAGGGGCAGCTGCCTTCTCCGCCCTTACGACTCACAGCGATTGCCCAAACACCGCTAAAAAGCCGCCTGAAGCGCACCGATTTTCTGCGTGGCATTTATACTTGTGATGACCAGGGCGTGCTACATGTGCGCAGCACCGGTGCCCAGGGTTCGGGTATTTTGACTTCCATGGTAATGGCCAACTGCTTAATTGAACTTGGCGATGACCAGGCAGACGCTCAGCCAGGCGAGGCGGTCTGCATTCAACCCATAACGAGCTGGCAATGACCGAACAACTGATTGACGATTTTGGCCGCCGGGTCCGCTATGTACGCATCTCCGTGACGGACCGCTGCGACTTCCGATGCGTGTACTGCATGAGCGAGGAGATGACGTTTCTTCCCCGCGCGCAGGTACTCACACTGGAAGAGCTCGCCATGGTGGCGCGCGCCTTCACCGAGCTTGGCGTCGAGAAAATCCGCCTGACCGGCGGTGAGCCGCTGGTGCGTAAAGGCATAGAGCAGCTCGTGGACGAGATCGGCGCGCTGCCGGGGCTGGACGACTTCACCATGACCACTAACGGTGCCAGCCTGCGCAAGCACGCCAAGCGGCTGTACGAAGGCGGCCTACGTAGGCTCAACATTAGCCTGGACTCCCTCGACCCCGAGCGCTTTAAGCAACTGACGCGCACCGGCGACTTAGCCAAGGTGATCGACGGCATTCACGCCGCCAAAGAGGCGGGCTTCAAGCGCATCAAGCTAAACGCGGTGATCTTGAAGGGGCGCAACGAAGACGAAGTGCTCGACTTGGTGACCTTTGCCCGTCAGGAGGGCCTCGATATTAGCTTTATCGAGGAGATGCCGCTGGGCGATGTGTCCGACCACTCCCGGGCAGAGACCTTCTACTCCAGCGATGACGTTCAGGCGTTGATCGAAACACGCTACCCGCTGATGCCCACCACAGAGAGCACACCAGGGCCGTCGCGCTACTTCAAAATGGCCGACAGCGACAGCCGGGTGGGCTTTATCTCGCCCCATAGCCATAACTTCTGCGATAGCTGCAACCGCGTACGGGTCACCGTGGAAGGCCGCCTGCTGCTCTGCCTGGGTAATGAGCACTCGGTAGACCTGCGCGCCGTATTGCGCCGCCATCCTGGCGATATGCAGGCGCTCAAAACCGCCATTATTAACGCCCTGCCGCTCAAGCCCGAACGCCACCACTTCACCACCGATGGCGACGTGCAGGTAGTGCGCTTTATGAACATGACCGGAGGTTAACCGTTGGCAGCCGCTTCGCGCGTTCCCGTTCACATCGTCACCGGCTTTTTAGGTAGCGGCAAAACCACGCTTATCCACAGCCTGATTGAGCAAAAGCCTGTGGATGAGAAGTGGGCGATTTTGGTCAACGAATTTGGTCAGATCGGCATTGATCAGGCGATGTTTGATGCGCGCGATGATGTGGTGGTGAAAGGCCTGCCCGGCGGTTGCCTGTGCTGCCAGTTAGCGTTTGTGCTTCAGGCGGCGCTGGTCAATTTATTAGCGCGCAGCAAGCCAGACCGGGTGATTATCGAGCCCTCTGGCCTTGGCCACCCGGCAGGGTTGCTGGATCTGCTGCGCGGCGAGGCGTTTCGAGACGTGGTGGCGGTGCAGGATATTATCGCGACGCTTGACCCACGCCGATTGGATGAAGCCCGCGTGCGCGAGCACGACACGTTCCAGGACCAGCTAAATATGGCCGACGCCATCGCTATCACCATGGGCGAGCAGGCAAGCAGCGCCCAGCATCAACAAGCGCAGCAGTTTATCGGCACGCTATGGCCGGCCCGTAAATGGGTGTACACCGTTGAGGAAGGGGTGCTGCCGGTGTCGCTCATCTTGGACAGCGGCCAGGCGCGCCAACAAGATCAGCCTGCGATGCCTGCCGAGCATCAGGCTCTGGCAGCCAGCCCTAGCCTAGAGGGCGCTTTTTTCGATTTTCCGCCCCCTCCTGGCCAGCCCCAACAGCAAACCGCCAATGCGCTGGGTTACACCAGCACAGGCCTGCGCTGGCACCCTACCGAGCGCTTCGACCTAGACCATCTTGCCCATTGTGTTAGCGAGCTGCCCACTACGGCGCGGGTAAAGGGAGTGTTCCACACCACCGACGGCTGGAAACGGTTCAACCGCTCGGATGGCGCCCTAAGCGTTGCCAGCAGCGCTTGGCGGCAGGACTCGCGGCTTGAGGTGATTACCCCCAAGAGCTTTGAGCACGCCGCGCTGATCGCGGCGTTACTCATCAAGCTGCATGCCTCACGCGTAGGACTGAGCTAGCACGGCTGCTTCAATGTCATTAACGGACACCGGCCTTCCGAACAGATAGCCCTGAAAGGCGTGACAGCCGTGGGCCATCAGCCACGCCTGCTGCGCTTCCACTTCCACCCCCTCGGCAATCACATCCAGGTTTAAGCTCTTCGCCAGGGCAATGGTACTTTCCACAATCGCCGCGTTTGCTTTGCTCTCTAGCACTTGCTGCACAAAGGATTGGTCAATTTTCAGCTGGTCCAACGGCAGTTGGGCCAAGTAAGCCAGCGACGAGTAGCCGGTGCCGAAGTCGTCCAGCGAGAAACGAACGCCCAAGGCTTTTAGACTGAGCATTTTATCGCGTGCATCGTCACGCGCCTCTACAAACAGAGTTTCAGTGACTTCTAATTTCAGCTGCTCTAGCGGCGCTTGAGTGCGCTGAAATACCTGCTCGACCCGCTGCAGAAAGTTGTTCTCGCGGAATTGTAATGGGCTGATGTTCACCGAAATCGTGAGCCTATCCAGCAGCGGCGAACCTGCCCACTGGGCTAACTGCTGGCAAGCCTCTTCCAGCACCCACTCCCCGACATCATTAATCAGCCCTGTGCTCTCTAGCAGCGGTATAAACTCGCCCGGCGAGACTAACCCACGCTCAGGGTGCTGCCAGCGCAGTAGGGCTTCAACGCCTATTAATCTACCCCGACGATCAACCTGAGGTTGGTAATGCAGCCGCCATTGCTGATGCTCAAGCGCTTGGCGAAGCTCCGACTCTAGTTTTACCTTAGCTAGCAGTTTTGCCTGCATGGAAGGGTCAAAAAAGCGCACTGCTCGTCGGCCGCTGGCTTTCGCTTGAGAAAGTGCCATATCTCCCTGTTGAAGATAGTCGTCTGCGCTGCGCTGGCTATCTGCGATGATCGTAATACCTACGCTAGCGGTGACTAACGCACTCTCTTCCCCCACGCTGATCGGCTCATCCAGCGCCGCCAGCAGCTTATACGCGATATGTTCAGCCAGTTGCTGAGTTTGCCGTGGGCTACCATCAATCCCTTCAATCAGCACCGCAAACTCGTCGCTTCCCAACCTTGCCAAGGTGTCGGTATCTCGCAGCATTCGCCCAAAGCGCCGGGCAATACTTTGCAACAGCTGGTCGCCCGCATGGTGGCCTAGGGTATCGTTAACATGATTAAAGTTATCAATATCGATCAGGATTAACGCGCCGCAGCGCTGATGGCGGTTAAGCTCTTTTAACGCTGTACCAATACGATCAATAAACAGTCGACGGTTAGCAAAGCCGGTTAACGGGTCATAAAAGGCAAGCTGGTGGATCTCCTGCTCGGCCGCTTTACGCTCACTAATATCGCTCATGGTCGCCACGTAGTGGGTCAATTCACCGCCGTGGCCATACACCGCGCTAATGGTCAGCCATTCAGGAAACAGCTCGCCGTTTTTGCGCTGATTCCAGATCTCCCCTTCCCAGTTACCCGTTGCCATAACGCTACGCCACAGCCGACGATAAAACGCAGCGTTATGGTGGCCGGAACTAAACATACGCGGGTTTTTGCCAATCATCTCCTCGTCGCTGTAACCGGTAATACGCTTAAAAGTATCATTAACCTTCAGGATATTGCCCCGCGCATCGGTCACCATAATGCCTAAATGCGCCTGGAATGCCGCAGCGGCGATTTGCAGTTCAACCTCGGCTTGCTTCGCGTCGGTAATATCGCGGGTCACAGAAAGCACTCCTTCAAAGTATTTTGTTTTGCTTGCCAAGGGGCTAACAGTGGCATGAAAGTAACGTTGCTGTTGGCCTAGCATCAGCGGGTATTCAAACGTCGCCACCTGACGGGTTTGCTGAACTTGATGAAAGATGGTGTCAAAGGTGTTTGCCAACGCGGGGGGCAACACCTGCTGATAGTGCAATCCTAGCGCTTGCTGGCTACCCAAGAGTAGCTTGTCCTTTTCGATGGCATGGATAAAGCGAAACCGACCCTCACCATCAAATACAAAAATCAGGTCTTGTAGGGAGTTAATCAGCGCATCCATCCGCATCTCACGGGTCTGCAACTGATAAGAGAGTGCGAGGCGGCTCAAATAGTGGCGCACTCCCCACGCTCCCAACAGCGCAATGATCGCCATAACGCCCGTTAACACCAGTGTTCGTTGGCGCCAACCTGCTAATAACCGCTGCACATCCACGCCCACCGCCACCAGTACCGGGTAGTGACTGACTCGCTGCAAATGGAACAGGCGCCCCCGCCCATCAATGGATGAAAGCGCGGTAAATGTTTGTGACGCTTCTTGCGTCTTGAGCCACTGTTGCGTAGCAGAATCTTCAATTTGCCTGCCCACGATAGCGCCGTTTGTGGGCATGGGATGGCGGGCAATTAACTTGAGGTTGGCGTCTAGTAAGGCCATGCTTTCGCCGTCATAGACGCGCATTTGCTGCAGCGCTTCGATCAGGGTCTGCGGCTCCAGCCGAGCAACCACCAAGCCGTTAAAATTACCGCTTGCATCGTTCACCCGCCGAGCGTGATAGAGGTAGAACTGCTGGTTCTGTGATGACCAGTAAAGCGGCGTGACCAGCTCTTGCTGCTTGCCTTGCTGGAAAGAGCGAAAAAAATCAGTCTCACTAATATCAAGACCCGCATGCCGGTTATTGCTACTACTTACCCAGACACGCCCTTGGGCATTGAGAACGCCAAGCTCATCAATTAGTGGCATATAGCCAGTCAAACTTTCTAAAGCATACTGTACGCTCGCCGTATTATTGAGGCCCGCCCCTCCGACACTCTCCACTCGCTCCGCCAAGGTAAAAAGTGCCTGCCCACTCTGCCCCAGCATACCCTTTGCCCACTCGGCCACTACATTCGAACGCGAAATGGCTCGAGACTCAGCCGAGCGTATCTCTTGCTGGTACTGCCCTTCCAATAACCAACCGAATAGCAGCAACATGACGCACAGAGCCAACGCAAATATGACGATGGCTTGCCGCTGCTGTCGGCGATACATCGGCACTGCTTGAGTTTTGTGGGCTAACTCATCACTGCGAGAGGAGCGCATCAAATATTGGCCTTATTCAAGTGTCGCGCAAGCGCACCTGATACAGTGTAAAAAATAACAGTGAAAGATACACCACAGCGACTTCATGGTCGCAATGCTAGATAGTGGCGCTTCGCTTTTTTGATGTATATCAATTTTTTGTCTAACCCAATGCAGCAAAAAAGCCCCCTTTTCCTGATCAAGAGGCAGCTATGGCATCACTAGGCCAAATGAGCGACTACGAAATACGCCTGATCCGCATTTTTAAGACGGTCGTTGAGTGCGGCGGTTTTACCGCTGCGGAAACCACCTTGGGGATTAGTCGCTCGGCCATTAGCCAGCATATGAACGACCTGGAGGGACGTCTGGGGTTTTCCCTCTGTCAGCGAGGACGCGGCGGATTCAGCCTAACAGAAGAGGGGAAAGAGATTTATCAGGCAGGGCTAACGCTGCTTACGGCGCTGGAGACCTTTAAAAGCGACGTTAACGCGCTGCATCACACTATCAAAGGCAAATTGAATATCGGTATTACCGATAACCTCGTCACGCTACCCGCCATGGATGTGACCCATGCGTTGGCAGCACTCACCGCCCCTCATCACGAGGTAACGGTCCATATTCATATGGAGCCGTCGGACGCGGTGATTCGCGGCGTGATGGATGGTCACCTGCATGTGGGGGTAGTGCCTGCGGTGAATTTGCCCACCAGTTTAGAAACACAACTGCTGTACGACGAACCCTCTTACTTATACTGCTCCGCCGAACATCCACTGTTCAGCGTGCCCGATGAGGCATTGAGCCTTGCACAAATCGCCAGCCACCCGGCGATTCGCCCGCGCTACCCCCTACCTGATGCTGCACGCCAAGCCCACGAAGCACTCAACCTACAGGCTTCTGCCTCGGACCGAGAAGGGGCCGCCTTTCTGATTTTGACCGGACGCTTTATGGGCTTTCTACCCGAACATGTCGCCGAGCAGTGGGTGGCAGCTGGCAAGATGCGCGCGCTTCACACCGCTACTCAGCACTACCGCATCCCGTTTGTACTGATTACCCGCCATGACCGCCGCCCCAATCGCGTGGTGGATGCGTTTTTGGGGTTTATCAGTGGGACGTAGGCTAATCCTGACAAAGCTCGGCTAATTGCCGAGCTTTGTCATACAGCCACTATCACCGATAGCCGATCAGGATTGCTCTGTCACCTCGCTGGCCATCACTGGCGCAGGCCCCGCCTTTGGAGATGACGCCAATACCTGGCTTGCGACGTAGTAAACAATCGCCCCCAGCGCGGAGCCAGTGAACCAGCCGTAGTCATAGAACCAGTTCATCGTGCCGGTTAACAGTGACAGTAAGGTCAGCACAACAGGAACCCCGAAAGCGATAAAACCGGCCATGTTGACCGCAGGATAGGCGTGACCATCCAGGTACAGGCTGGGCACATCCAGGCGCTGCTTTTTAATCAGGAAGTAGTCCACCGCCATAATGCCCGCAATGGGGCCTAACAGACTGGAGTAACCCAGCAGCCAATTGGAGTACATCTGCTCAAGAGACACTCCAGGAGGAATGATGCCTGCCTTTTGTAACAGGTCATAGCCCATCAGCAGCACTCCCACCGCACCGGTTATCAGCACGCCACGCGTCTGGTTGATCACTTTTGGCGCTATGTTCTGAAAATCATTGGTAGGGGAGACGATATTAGAAGCGGTGTTGGTCGAAATAGTGGCAATAATGATCAATAACATCGCCATAATGACCCAGAAGGGGCTGTCGATATAACCGATTAACCTCACCGGATCTGCAACGGTTTGCCCTACTAGCGATTCAGACGCAGCGGTTAGCACGACCCCAAGGGCAGCAAAGAAGAACATCGTCAGCGGTAGACCAATAATTTGGCCTGCAATTTGATCTTTTTGGCTTTTGGCAAAGCGGCTGAAGTCAGGAATATTTAGTGAGAGAGTCGCCCAAAAACCCACCATGGCGGTCAAACCGGCAAAGAAATAACCATAAACGGAAGCCCCCTCAGGGCGCGATGGCGGTTGAGCCAGCAGCTCGGTCATCGACATATGCGGCCACGCCCACATCATCAGGCCAACGCCTACGGCCAACAGCAGCGGTGCAGCCAGCGTTTCCAGCCACTTAATCGACTCCGCTCCGCGAATGACCACATACAGGTTCATCGCGCCGAAAACAAAAAAGCCAATCACTTCCCCCACGCCACCTAAGGCTGCCCAGGCGGGAATTAGCTCCGACAGCAGCAAATGGATAGCTAAGCCACCAAACATGGTTTGAATGCCGAACCAGCCGCAGCCCACCAGCGCACGTACTAGGCACGGCACATTCGAGCCCAAAATACCGAAGGATGAGCGCAATACCACCGGAAAAGGAATCCCGAACTTAGTGCCAGGAAAGGCATTCAGCGTCAGTGGAATCAGTACGATGACGTTGGCCAGCAGGATGGCAAAGAGCGCCTCCCCCACGCTCAAGCCGAAGTAGGCGGTTAGCACCCCACCCAGCGTATACGTGGGCACGCAGATCGACATCCCCACCCATAGTGCCGCGATATTCCACTTACTCCAGGTACGCTCACTTGCCTGGGTAGGTGCAATATCTTTATTGAAGCGGGGACTATTGCGCACGTCCTCACCAACATTAAGTTCAATCAACCCCTCTCTGTCTACCATCTGGGTTCTTGAGCCAGTCATTTTATTCTCCTCAGCAGCGACATTGCCGACCGCATGTACGGGTTCAGCTTTTGTCGCAGCAATAAGCATGCCTAAACTGAAGACAGGATCGTTAACTTATTGAACAAAAAGCTGACTTGATCGACAGATAGGCAGTCACTACCTACGCGCTTGTTATTGTTTTCACCAATGTATAGCAAACCCACTAAAAACCTTAGTTCGTTAAAAAAATATTGCACCATAAAAGCACCATAAAAAGTGCACAAACCAGCCAATAAAAAATCAAATCACTGATTTTAAAAGAATTTAAAAACCACCAAATATGTGCAAACACTCACTAAATTAGCAAAAAAAGATCACATAAAAAATAAAAACAAATAAAATCAATTGGTTAATACATAGCCGCACACCCCATAAAAAAACCTTGAAAAGTGACTACGTAAAGGTCTATTTTCAAAAAGCTGTCAAATATGACAACTTTTACTCATAACAATAAACATTTGGCTTTAAGCCGACGTCACTACACGCCAAGCGACCGCCGTATTTGCTAATCCATATTAGCAATACATGGTTTTACCTGACCGTTAATCACCGTTATGCGTTAGCAGACGGTTGGTGCGTATGACACGAGAGGGCTTTGTATGCAGAAGATGAAAATCGGCCTGATTCAAATGGGCCTAAAAACCAGTACCGACCTGGAACCCGCCGCTATTCGAGACACAATGAACGAAGCGCATCTGCCGCTGATAAAACAAGCCGCTGAACAAGGTGTGCAAGTACTGTGCTTCCAGGAAGTGTTTAATCAACCCTACTTTTGTCCCAGCCAGGACAGCAAATGGTACGCCGCTGCCGAGCGGGTGCCGAAAGGCCCCACCTGCCAGATGATGCAGAAGCTCGCGGCTGAGCACCGCATGGTGATCATCGTCCCTATCTATGAAGAAACCGAGACAGGCGTTTACTACAACACAGCGGCGGTATTCGACGCTGACGGTAGCTATCTGGGCAAATACCACAAAACACACATTCCCCAAGTGGCTGGCTTTTGGGAAAAATTCTTCTTCAAGCCGGGCCAATCTAACTGGCCGTTGTTCGATACCGCCTACGGCAAGATCGGCGTGTATATCTGCTATGACCGCCACTTCCCTGAAGGCTGGCGAGCACTGGCCCTTAACGGTGCCGAAGTGATCTTCAACCCCTCCGCGACTGTGGCCGGGCTATCCCAATATTTATGGGAGCTTGAACAACCCGCCTCGGCCGCCGCTAACGGCTGCTTCATCGCTGCCATCAACCGCGTAGGCAGCGAAGCGCCTTGGAATATCGGCGACTTTTACGGCTCCAGCTATATCGTCAACCCACGCGGCAAGATCGAAGCCCAGGCCAGCGAAACGGAAGACGAGCTGCTGGTACACGAGATCGATTTAGACATGGTGCGCGAGGTGCGCAACAACTGGCAGTTCTTCCGTGACCGCCGCCCGGAAACCTATACCCGCTTAACCGACGGCGAATAAGCCCCTCAGTCAATTATCCCAGGAGTGAACCATGAGTTTATTGATCAAGGGCGGCACCGTCGTCACCCACGCCGACACCTACCGCGCTGACGTGCTCTGCGTCGATGGAAAAATCCACGCCATTGGCACCGATTTAGACGTGCCGGAAGGCTGCGAGATTGTCGATGCCAGCCACCAATTGGTGATGCCCGGCGGTATCGACCCCCACACCCATATGCAGATGCCGTTTATGGGCGCGGTGGCCAGCGAAGATTTCTACACAGGCACCGCCGCCGCCATGGCAGGGGGTACCACAACCATCATCGACTTTGTGATCCCAAGCCCCGGCCAGTCGCTGCTGGAAGCGTTTAACACCTGGCAAGGCTGGGCCGAAAAAGCTGCCACCGACTTCGCTTTCCACGTGGCCATTACCTGGTGGGACGAGAGCGTCAAAGAAGAGATGGGGACGCTGGTTCGGGAGCATGGGGTCAACAGCTTCAAGCACTTTATGGCTTACAAGGGCGCGATCATGGCCACCGACGATATCCTGGTGGAGAGTTTCTCGCGGTGTTTAGAGCTTGGGGCGATCCCCACGGTACACGCGGAAAACGGCGAGCTGGTCTACCACATGCAGCAAAAGCTGCTCGCCCAGGGGATGACCGGGCCAGAAGCGCATCCGCTTTCCCGACCACCTCAGGTGGAAGGCGAAGCCGCCAGCCGGGCGATTCGTATTGCCAGCACCCTGGGTGCACCGGTTTATTTGGTACACGTTTCAACCAAGGACGCCGTGGATGAAATCGCCTACGCCCGCCAGCAGGGTCACCCGGTATTTGGCGAGTGCTTAGCGGGCCATCTGGTAATCGACGACAGCGTTTATCAAAACCCCGACTGGGCAACTGCCGCCGCCCACGTCATGAGTCCGCCCTTCCGCCCTAAAGGGCACCAGGAAGCGCTCTGGCACGGCTTGCAATCCGGCAATCTGCAAACCACCGCCACCGACCACTGCTGCTTCTGCGAAGAGCAGAAGGCCGCTGGGAAAGATGACTTCACCAAGATCCCCAACGGCACCGCAGGCGTGGAAGACCGCTTGGCCGTGCTGTGGGACGAAGGCGTGAATACCGGCAAGCTATCGCCTCAAGAGTTTGTCGCGGTCACCTCCACCAACACCGCCAAAATATTCAACCTCTACCCGCGCAAGGGGGCGATCCAAGTGGGCTCCGATGCTGACATCGTGGTGTGGGACCCGAACGGTACGCGCACGATCTCCGCGAAAACCCACCACCAAAACGTCGATTTCAACATTTTCGAGGGCAAAACGGTGCGCGGTATTGCCCGTCATACCATTAGCCAGGGCAAGTGGACATGGCGTGATGGCGAGCTACACGCCGAACGCGGCGCAGGGCGCTACTTGGAACGCCCCGCCTACCCCGGCGTGTTCGAGCTGCTCGCCAAGCGCGCCGAGCTGAATGCGCCAATGGCTGTTAAGCGCTAATCCCAGCCCCTACGAAGAACAGAACAGTCCAGAAGGACCAGGGAGAAACGACCGTGACCCATTCACTTGATCACCTGCCCAGCGCAAAAGAGGTCGGCACCTACGACCCAGCGACGTTGGCGCATAATTTCAGCGATCTGCACCCGCCGCTGACGCCGCGCCAGGCCATCATCGAAAGCCAGCGCTGTCTCTACTGCTTTGACGCGCCCTGCGTCGAGGCCTGCCCGTCGGATATTGATATACCGAGCTTCATCCGCCAACTCAGTGAAAACAACATTAATGGCGCAGCGGAAACCATTCTGGAAGCCAATATCCTTGGCGGCAGCTGCGCCCGCGTATGCCCCACCGAAATCCTCTGCGAGCGTAGCTGCGTGCGTAACCATGACGCGGAATGCCAGCCGGTGCTGATTGGCCTGCTCCAGCGCCACGCCACCGATCATATGCAGTTTGAGAGCCACCCGTTTAAGCGCGCCGCCAGCACTGGCCGACACATCGCCGTGGTGGGTGCCGGGCCTGCGGGACTCTCCTGCGCCCATCGCCTGGCGATGTTGGGCCATCAGGTGACGATTTTTGAGGCTGAGCAAAAACCCGGCGGGCTCAACGAGTACGGCATCGCCCGCTACAAAATGACCGATGACTTTGCCCGTAAAGAAATCGAGTTCTTGCTGGAGATTGGCGGCATCGACCTTCAGTACGGCCAGCGCCTGGGCGACAACCTTACCCTCGACACCCTGCGCCAGCAGTACGACAGCGTATTCCTGGGTTTGGGGCTAGGGGCCAGCCGTACGCTGGGACTAACCGGCGAGGATGCACCGGGCCTGATGCCTGCGGTGGACTACATTAAAACCCTGCGCCAGACCGATGACCTGGGCAGCTTGGCCGTGGCCAAGCGCTGCATCGTGATTGGCGCGGGTAACACCGCGATCGATATGGCCACGCAAATGGCGCGGCTGGGCGCGGCTGAGGTCACGCTGGTGTATCGCCGTGGCACTGAGGCGATGTCGGCCACCGACCATGAACAGGAGATCGCCAAAGCCAACGGCGTACGCATGATCACCTGGGCGCAGCCCGACGAGATTCTGCTGAATGAGCAAGGGCAGGTGGCAGGCATGCGCTTTGCCAAGACTCAGGAGCAGGCGGGCCAATTAACGGCCACCGGAGACACCTTCGAAATTGCTGGGAATGCCATCTTCAAGGCCATCGGACAGGGCTTCGCTGGCGAAAGCCTGCGCGACGCCACTGCCGCGGAGCTTGCCCGCGACGGCGAGCGCATTCACGTCAATGAGATGCTCCAAACCTCACTGCCCAACGTTTACGCCGGAGGCGACTGTGTGAAACCCGGCCAGGATCTCACCGTACAAGCCGTGCAGCACGGCAAGCTGGCGGCTCACGCCATCCATCAAGCGCTCGCCGCCCAACAGGAGGCCGCATGAACACCACGCCTTTCAACACCCTCTCTTTTCCAGGCAAGAAAAACAGCGGCGACAGCGTGGTGAACGGCGTTGATCTGTCGGTAAATTTTGCCGGTATCAAAGCCCCGAACCCGTTCTGGCTGGCCTCTGCCCCGCCCACCGACAAAGCCTACAACGTCGTGCGCGCCTATGAAGCGGGCTGGGGCGGCGTGGTGTGGAAAACCCTTGGAGAAGAGCCTGCGGCAGTCAACGTCTCCTCCCGCTACTCCGCTCACTACGGCAAAAACCGTGAGGTCATCGGCTTTAACAATATCGAGCTGATTACCGACCGTTCTTTGGAGACCAACCTCAAAGAGATCACCCAGGTGAAGAAGGATTGGCCCGACCGGGCGCTAATCGTCTCCATCATGGTGCCCTGTAATGAAGAGGCCTGGGCCTACATTTTGCCGCTGGTAGAAGCCACCGGTGCAGATGGCATTGAGCTCAACCTGGGCTGCCCTCACGGCATGCCGGAACGCGGCATGGGCGCGGCGGTGGGCCAAAACCCCGACCTGATCGAGAAAGTCACCTACTGGTGTAAGAAGCACTACTCCAAGCCGGTGATCGTCAAACTCACCCCCAACATTACCGATATTCGCGTGGGTGCCCAGGCGGCGCTAAGTGGCGGCGCAGATGCGGTCTCGCTGATCAACACCATCAATTCCATCACCAGCATCGACCTGGACAACATGGTCGCCAAACCCACCGTCGGCCACCAGAGCACCCACGGCGGCTACTGCGGTAGCGCCGTGAAACCCATCGCCCTTAACATGGTGGCAGAAATTGCCCGTGACCCAGCCACACCCAAGCTACCTATTTCCGGCATCGGCGGTATTTCCACCTGGCGGGATGCGGCGGAATTTATCGCCCTGGGCGCAGGCAGCGTGCAGGTGTGCACCGCCGCCATGCTCAACGGCTTTAGGATTGTAGAGGAGATGAAAGACGGCCTCTCCCGCTGGATGGCGGAAAAAGGCTACGACTCAATAGAGGCGTTTTCCCGCAAGGCGGTGCCGCAAACCACCGACTGGAAGCATCTGGATATCAACTTCAAGACCATCGCCCATATCAACCAGGATTTGTGCATCGAGTGTGGCCGCTGCTATATCGCCTGCGAAGACACCTCTCACCAGTCGATTGCCAAGCTCACCGAGCAGGACGGCGCGCGGCGCTACAAGGTGATCGAAGACGAGTGCGTGGGCTGCAACCTGTGCCAAATCACTTGCCCGGTGGAAAACTGCATTACGATGGTGCCGCAAGAAACCGGCAAACCCTTCCTCGCCTGGGATAACGACCCGCGTAATCCCTTCCGCGTCGCTTCATAACCATCCAGGATGATCACTCTAACGACCGCCTCCTTTATAGGAAGCGGTCGCATTTCCACTTTCAAAACGTACGCGTAGGGAAGCAGCATGCTCTCGGACTAGTTCCAGCATGGCGGTCGCTGCTGCAGAAGGTGAGCCACGCGAGGGAGTAATAATGCCTAATGACCGCGGAACGTGTGGGGCCGTTAAAGGCCGCCAGCCTATGCCCTCCGCGGAAATCTGGCGAAAGCTGAGTGAAGGGAGCGCAGCCACCCCTAAACCTGCGGCCACCATCCGTCCGGCGGTGCCAATTTGGCTGACTTCACACATCAAATCCATTTCAAGGCTCAGCTCTTTTAAGACGCTCTCTATCGCAGCACGCGTGCTCGACAAGCGGCTCACGCCGATAATGGGGTAGCGCAGTAGCGCCTCCCAAGGCACGGTGTCCATCGCTAATAAGGGGTGCCCATCCGGACATACCGCGACAAAGTAGTCTTCTACGAGCGGCTCAAAATGAGTTGCTTCTGCGCGCAGCGGCTGTACCGATAGTCCGATATCTGCCCGATGATCGCTAACAAGATCATCTACCTGGGAGGCTAATACATCGTGAACGCTGATGGCGATATTGGGAAATCGACGCCGATAGTCGGCGAGCACGGTTGGCAAAAATCCCGCCGCTAATGTCGGCAGCGCGGCGAGCGTTATTTTGCCTCTCTGTTTATTGAACAGCTCTCCCAGATCGCCCAGCGCCTCATCCCAATCGCCAATCAGCCGTCTAGCCGTGGGCAGAAAGAACTTTCCTTCCGGAGTGAGCTGTACGCCTCGCGGCGAGCGATTAAACAGGACACCGCCAACACACTCCTCCAATTTTCGAATAGCAATACTCAAGGCTGGCTGCGACATGTGCAGGCGCTCGGACGCCTCAACGAAGCTGCCGAACTCGGCAATCGCCACAAAGGCTTTTAGTTGTCGGATTGAAGGCTGCATAAATAAAGTAAAAGTCTCGTTCGTATAATTATATTAGACAAATACTAGCAGGCTCTCTCATTCTTAATAAGTCAAATGACACGCATCTTCTGGAACCAACAACCCACAATACCCAGAGAGAGCAATTGCTATGTACTCACTAAAAACGCCGCTCTTAACCGCCATTCTCAGCGCTGGCTTAATCGCAGGCACGGCTGCTCAAGCAGAAGAGCAGCTGTTAATTGGCTCAACCTCTACATCGTCTAGCCAATACGGCTATTTCGTCGCCGTTGGGCAAATTATTAATCAGCATGTGGACGGTGTGCGCACCTCGGTCGTAGAAACCGGTGCCACAGTGGACAACTTGCGCCGCATTTTAAGAAACCAGGTCGACATGGGCCTCGTCACCACGAACGTGGGCTATCACGCCTATGCGGGTGAGGGAGAGTTTGAAAGCCGCCCCGTCGATAACCGCCTGCTTTGGGTCTATTCCCAAGCACCACAAAATGTCGTGATGCGCGAAGACTCTGGCGTGACCAGCATGGCGGAATTGGACGGTGCCCGCCTCAATCCTGGCATCACCGGCTCGGCCACCGAAGCAACGACGATTGCCGTCATGGAGACGCTGGGCCTAACCCCTGAGTATGTGCGCGGCTCTACCACGGACGTGGTTGCCGGTGTAAAAGACAATCGCATGGCGGGGTACGTCAAATCTGGCGTAGGTGAAAAGCTGGATGGTTCCTCCATGGATATTGCAACGTTTACGCCGATCCAAGTGCTGTCGCTTAGCGATGAACAGGCTGAAACGCTGAATGAACAGATGCCTGATATTTCCGTGGTCAATATCCCCGAGGGAGCGGCGGATGGCATGCCCGCCTACACGACCTGGAGCTTTGGCTTAGCGATGCACGCAAGCCCCGAACTTGATGAAGAAACGGCTTACCAAATTGTTAAAGCCGTGATGGAAAATCCCGAACCGCAGGTCAGTGCGCTCGCTAATCTCGCCGATGTTGATATCGCCGAACTCACCCTTAGCAGCGGAACAGTGCCTTTTCACCCTGGTGCCGCACGCTATTTTGAAGAGCAGGGATACGATATTCCTGACCGTCTGATGCCATCAGAATAAGGGAAGGAGCTCGGTTCCATGCGCAATAAACTGCTCATGCTGGTCGCCCTGTTTTTGGGCGGCTTCATCTTCTACACCTCAGCGGCCGGGCCTTTTGAAAGCTTGGTTCATCGCAGTCTGTTTCTTGCGCTGGTGATCGGGCTGGGGTTACTCACCTATCCCTTGGGCGCTGGTAAAACATGGCGCCCAGTAGGGGTGGTGATTGATTGTTTATTAGCCCTGGGGGCAATTACCGCCTGCCTGTTTATTACCTTCAACGCCAATAGCATTCTGACCACGCTACCCTGGGCCACCCCCCAGGATATGGCGCTCACGGCCATTTTAGTGGTGTCTATTTTGGAAGTGGCCCGACGGGCTATTGGATGGGTATTCCCGCTACTAGTCACCATCGGTATCGCCTATGCCCTGCTGGGTGACCGACTGTCAGGCCCGCTCAGCCATCGAGGTTTTGATGCTAGTTTCGTGACAGAGACGCTGTTTCTCGGGGATTTAGGCGTATGGGGAATGCTACTCGGCGTAGCTGCCACTACCATTGCCGCGTTTGTACTCTTTGGCAGTCTCTTGCTCCACACAGGTGGCGGCCAGACCTTTATTGATCTTTCAATGCGCATCGGTGGGCGAAGCCAAGGGGGCGCCGCCAAAATCGCGACCGTGGCTTCCAGCCTATTTGCGATGGTGAGCGGAAGCGCGGTGGCTAACGTAGCCACCACGGGCAACTTCACCATTCCTATGATGAAACGGCTCAAATACCCACCGGCCTTTGCTGGCGGCGTTGAAGCGGTTGCATCTACCGGGGGCCAGATCGCGCCGCCGATTTTAGGCGCTGCAGCGTTTATCATGGCTGAGATACTCGGTGTCAGCTACGTCACCATTGCCTTAGCCGCCGTGTTACCCGCGTTCCTTTTCTATGTAGCGGTCTTTTTTACGCTGCACTTGGTCGCTGTGCGCAAAGCCTTACCGCTGGTCCCAGAGAGCGAGCTTCCCGCTTGGCCAGATGTGCTCCAATTTAAGCGGCTGACCCCGATTGTTGCCGCATTGGGTGGCTTGTTTGGTGGCGTTCTCAATGGCTACTCCATCCAATTCGCAGCTTTCTTGGGCATTACTTTGCTGCTGGTCAGTTATCTCTTCTTTGCTTTATTGGACCGAACGCCGCCCCGCCAAATCGTACGTTCGCTACTAACGGGCCTGGAAGATGCTGGCAAGGGCATGGTCATCATTGGGGTGTTGCTCGCCGGGGCGCAGATTCTGGTGGCCATGCTCAACTTAACGGGGATTGGCGTCACGCTGTCGACGCTAGTGGTCAGTGTTGCTGGTGAGCAGGTGTTTCTAGTCGCGCTAATTGTCGCGGTCATCTGCTTGATTATGGGCATGGGCATTCCGACTACCGCGGCCTATGTGCTGGTCGCTGCCGTACTGGCTCCTGCGCTGACCCGCATCGGTATCGAACCCTTGGTCGCCCATCTGTTCGTCTTCTATTTTGCGACCATCTCGGTCATCACTCCGCCTGTGTGCATTGCGGTGTTTGTTGCTGCGGGGATCGCTAAGGCGGGCTGGTTACAAGTCGCGGGGCACGCTATCCGCTTGGGAGCCACCACCTACATTATTCCCTTCTTGATTCTGGCGTACCCCGCGCTTATCGGTTTAGGCGATGCCTGGGACATTACCTTAGCCGCCGCACGTGCCATGGCCTTTGTTTTGGCTTTCGCGGGCATATTGGGGGGCGCTCGCCTTTTCGGCAACCGATGGCTGGATAGTGCGCTGCTGGCAACCACAGGGCTATTGGCGCTGGTGCCGAATATCGCACTTGGGTTAGTCGGCATTGCGGGACTGACGGGGCTCTATCTATGGGCCTGGCAATCCTCTCGGCGTGTTGCACTGCAAGGAGCGGAGCTATGAGTCATCAAGGAGTGAACATGACGAATATTGCGATGATTGGCTGTGGCACTATCGGCATTAGTTGGACCGCCTACTTTCTTTCTCGCGGTTTACATGTCACGGCTTTCGACCCGGATGCCAACGCCCGCGCCCAATTTACCCAGCGCGTGGCTGAAGATATGCGTGCCCTTGGTGCCGAGGCCCGCACGCCAGTGGTCGCGCAAACGCTGGCAGAGGCCTTAGAAGGCGCAGAGCTGGTCGTCGAAAATGCGCCTGAATCCGTCTCGCTCAAGCAACAGCTCTTAGCAGATATTCAACAGGCAGCGCCTTCACAAGCGTTGGTGGTGAGCAGCACCTCTTCTTTAAAGCACTCTGATATCACTAAGGGGGCACCTGCGCCTGAGCGCATTATTATCGCGCACCCCTTCAATCCGCCCCACCTAGTCCCTCTGGTCGAACTCTACGGGCCAGACACTGAGCTGGTGCAGCGATTGGTCGATTTTTATCGGCGTATCGGTAAGCAGCCGGTGATGCTACGTAAAGAGATGATTGGCCATATTGCGAATCGGCTCTCTTCGGCATTGTGGCGGGAAGCGCTTTATCTATTACAGGAAGGCGTGGCCAGCGTGGAAGACATCGACCTAGCGGTAACGGCAGGCCCAGGGCTGCGGTGGGCCATTCAAGGGCCATTTCTGACTTATCATCTGGGCGGCGGCCAAGGGGGTATTCGCCACTACTTGGAACACCTCGGCCCTAGTCAGGAGTATCGCTGGGCTAGCTTAGGCCAACCGACCATGAACGATGAACTGTATGCGCAAGTGATCCATGAGGTTGAATCTGCGACGCAAGGCCAATCACTGCCTGACCTTTTTTCTGAACGAGATCGGCAGTTGACGGCTATTCAGCAAGCGCTGGCAATTAACGTAAAACAGGAGGAGACCCTATGAGCCTCTCACCTTGTTTGCTAATGGTAGCCCCTAATGGGGCTCGGCGCGTCTACCACGACCATCCCGCCATTCCTCTCACCCCTGAGGAACTTGCAAGAGATGCACAAGAGTGTCTGGCAGCGGGCGCCTCCGCCATGCATGTGCATGTACGTGAAGCCGACGGGCGTCATTTACTCGATGCTGGTGCCTACCGCGATGCCATTAGCGCCATTAAGGAAACCGTAGGAGATCAATTACTTCTTCAAGTCACCAGCGAAGCAGGAGGGCGGTATTCCCCCTCAGAACAACGTGATGTGATGCAGGCATTGCAGCCAGGCTACGTGTCTATCGCGGTGCGTGAATGGTTCGGTGATGCTCATGAGGTTCAAGCCAGTGGCGAGCTGTGCCGTTACCTGGCCAGCCGCGGAACACACATTCAATACATCGTTTATTCGCCTGAAGACCTCATTCACTTCAATCATTTAAGAGAGCAAGGTGCTGTGCCTAATGGTCCGGCTTTCTTACTCTTCGTACTTGGGCGCTACGTTGACCCGCCCATTGCCGACCCAAGCCGTCTACCCGGCTTTTTACAAGCATTAATGGCTGGTGACCATTGGGCAGTCTGTGCGTTTGGGCCAACCGAAGGTGATTGTTTAGCGCTGGCGGCCCAGCAAGGTGGTCATACCCGAGTCGGCTTTGAAAATAATCTATGGCGATCGGATGGCCAACTCGCCACCAACAATGCCGAGCTAGTCGCCGCGACTAAAGCTCGTATCGAAGCGACTGGACGCCGGGTGATGAATGCCTCCGAGGCACGCCGTTTTCTCGCCCTGACTACCGCTGCTAATACGGGGGTGACCTTATGACGGTCGTGGTAGGTTGTGGCGCGGGCTTCTCTGGTGATCGCACCGATGCGGCTAGGCCGCTGGTCGATGCCCTCATGTCTTATGATGCTCCTCGTGCGCTGATGTTTGAAACACTCGGGGAACGCACGCTGGCGGCTGCCCAGTTACGCCGGATCAAAGACCCGGACAGCGGTGATGAGCCGCTGCTGGAAGAGTTTTTATCGCCCGTTCTGAGTGATTGCCTGGCTAACCATATTACGATTTTGGGTAACTTTGGCGCGGCGAATCCAACTGCCGCATGCCGTCGTATTCAGCAGTTGGCTCAGCGCTTAGGCCACTCTCAAGCGTGCTTGGCCACTATTCATGGCGATGATGTTAGAGACCGCCTGCATGCCCTCGACTGGCAGGCTTGGGAGGGCGAAAAGCGGTCTATTTCCGCACTAGAGCAAGTGGTCGCCGCCAATGTCTATCTGGGTGCCGATGCCTTAATCGAGGCCATGGCCCAAGGGGCTCAAGTCGTGATTACAGGGCGAGTGGCCGACCCCTCACTCGCGCTTGCCCCACTCTGTTATTACCACAGCTGGGCAGGCGATGATTGGGACAAACTAGCCGCCGGGGCCTTAGCAGGCCATTTGATTGAGTGTGGCACGCAAGTGACCGGCGGTTACTTTGCTGATCCGGGAGTTAAAGAGGTCCCTGGCATGGCCTCCCTAGGCTATCCCCTGGTGGAGGTTGAGCGTAACGGGCGGCTGGTAGTGACCAAACCACCGGGTACGGGCGGTTTAGTCACCGAGCAAACGGTCAAAGAGCAGTTGCTGTATGAAATACATAACCCCAGTGCTTATATCACTCCCGATGTCGTCATTGATCTTGAGCACGTCCGGGTCAGGCAGCTTGCTAAAGATCGTGTTGAAGTCACCGGTGTACGCGGCAAGCCAGCGCCTGATCGTTTAAAAACCACTGTGAGTTTTCTAGATGGTTACCAAGGCGAAGCCGAGATTTCCTATGCGGGCCCTAATGCCTTCGCTAGAGCAAACCTGGCCAGAGAAACCCTGCGCCAACGGCTGGCATTACGCTGCCCCGCCAATCTGCGTGCACGCTTTGACTTAATTGGCATTTCCAGCGTTTTCGATGGCGACTCACAGCTCACCGCTCAAACTTTGCAGGACGCCGCCAACGATATTCGCCTTCGTCTTGCCGTAGAGCATGCAGACAAAAGCGTGGTTGAGCTGGCAACACAGGAGTTATTGGCGCTCTATTGCTGTGGGCCAGCGGGAGGTGGCGGCGTACGACGCCACCATACACAACGCTTAAAAACAGCCTCGTATTTGGTACCCAGGCAACAAGTGGCCCCCACCGTTACACTGCATGGAGAAGAGGGGAATGAGTGAACTATTGCACCGCTATGCCCATGCCCGGGCCGGCGATAAAGGCGACCGACTCAGCCTAGGGGTATTTGTGTATCAGGAGGATCACTACGCTTGGCTGGTTGAGCAACTTTCAGAGCCAAACGTTGCAGCGCTATTTGAGCATCGGGGTGTGAGTCACGTCACCCGCTATTTATTGCCTCATCTAAAAGGGGTGAACTTAGTGCTTGATGACGCGCTACAAGGTGGCGTCAATGGCGCTCTAAACTTGGATGGGCATGGTAAAACGCTATCGGCCTTATTGTTATCTATGCAGGTGACTCCTCCTACTTAAATACGCCAAGCCGCCCTTTGAACGGCTCCCATCAACGTGGGCGGCTTGGCGTCGTGTTCATAGCGCTACGGGTTCATAAAATGCTGCGCTAGCGTCTCGCTAATAGGCACGTTAAGAGTGATGCCCTTACCGGGTAGCGGCTGCAGAAACCACCTGTCATACAACGCCAATATGTCTCCCCGCTGATAAATCTCGCGCAGCGCCTGGTTGACCTGCTCCACGAACGCTTGGTCCCCTTGGCGCATCAGTAAGCCCAGCGGCTCTTCAGCGGTAACCGCCTCTTCTGAAAGCGAATAGGCTGAGGGATCTTCCGATTCAGCGATCATCGTGCTGAGCAGGATATCGTCCATGGCAAAGGCGGCGACACGACCTTCCGTTACTAGATCAAAGGCTTCTTGCAGCGTTTCCACCGGCACGACAGAAAGGTTGAGCTGCTGTTCGCGGTTGGCTTGGTTAATTTGTCCTACATTGACGGTTCCCCGGGCCACACTCACGCTCCTCCCGGCGAGGTCCTGCAGAGTGAAAAACTGGTTCTCTTTAAGTGCCACAAAGCGTACAGAGACAAAAAAGTGGCTAAGCGAAAAATCAGCGCTGCGCCTTCGCTCCGCATTATTGGTGCTGGCGTTGCACTCAATATCGATTTCGCCGCTGTTTAACAGCTGAACCCGATTACCGGGGGTGCGGAAAACGTACTCAATATCGAGCTTGGGCAGGTTAAGCTGCTGCTGTAACTGCGCCGCCACCCGCTGGCATAACTCAATGGAGTAGCCCAGCACATTGCCCTCTTCATCTTGGTAAGAAAAGGGAGCGGTATCGCCATAACCCACGCGAAGTGTGCCGGTTTCACTCAGCCGCTGTAGCGTATCGATCTCTGATGCCGCTGCCGAGGAGATCGCCCAAACAGCCATTAACAGCCCCACCCACCACCGCGCGTGCACTCGTTGCATATCTTACCTCCTTAGTCAGCGTAATCATCTGGGCGCTCAAATATGGCGGCCAGCTCTGAGCTTAACGGCAAGCCAATCACTCGGTTTACTGGCGGTATGGGCTGTAAAAACCATTTATCGTACAGCGCCTGAATAGCGCCGCTTTGATAGCGCTCATACAGCGCTTCGTTAACCACCTCAGCAAATACCGCATCCTCCAGTGACATCATCAAGCCATAGGGCTTAGGCTCACTAATCGCCTCTTGAGAGATATGGAAACGCTGAGGCGAGTCCGCCGCAGACACGAGGCTGGCGAGTAAAATATCGTCCATCACGAACGCCGCCGCTTGTTCGTTGGCGACCATAGAGAACGCTTCCTCATGGCTGCGGCTTAACATCACCGCGATATTCAGCCCTTGGGTACGATTGAGCTCATTTAACTGCTCAACGTTAATCGTGCCCGTTGTCGAGACAACGCTGCGGCCAGCCAAGTCCGCGATCGTGTGCATGTCATTTTCTGCCAGTGCGACATAGCGCGTGGCGGTGAGAAAATGAGGATAGGAAAACGCGGCCTGCTGGCGGCGTTCAGAAGTGCTGGTGGTGACGCCACACTCTAAGTCAATCTCACCATTACGCAGCAGAATAAAACGATTCACCGGAGTCACCGGCACAAAGTGAACATCGAGAGGAGGGCCACCGAGCTGCTCACTAATGCTCTCTACCACCGCCATGCATAAATCAATGGAATACCCGACGGGCTTCCCATCTACCAAGTAAGAAAAAGGCACTTCATTGTCGCGATGACCAATCGCAATGGCCTGGTTGTTAGCAATACGTTTAAGCGTTGGGGAGGCATCCGTCGCGATAGGTTCAGCGTTGGCGTGCAAGCTGATTAAAGCAGCTGCTAGCCAGGGCATTGCCTTAGGTATCATGATGTTTCGCTCCCATGGTCATCTCCGGGCTAAACACCGCGTAGCGCCCCCGCCCCATCTCCTTAGCGGTATAAAGCGCCACATCGGCACTGCGTAACAGCGTATGGCTGCTGGTGCCATCTCGGGGAGCTAGCGCGATACCCACGCTCACGCCAATGCGCACCTCGTGGCCATCAATAGCGAAGGGTTCTTGCAGCACCTCTACCAACCGGCGGGCCAGCTGGTTGGCTTCGGACAAGGCATCGCGGTTGGCATGCTGGATGATCGAGAATTCGTCTCCTCCTAACCGTGCGACTAGGTCACTCTCCTCCAGCAACCCTTGTACCCGTTGGCTGGCTTCTACCAGCAACGCATCGCCCGCCGCATGGCCGAGGGTATCGTTCACCGTTTTAAAGCGGTCCAGATCAAAAATCATCACATTAAACGGAGTGCCATCAGGCACTTGCATGACGGCTTCTTGTAGCGCGTCGTTGAACTGCACCCGGTTCGGTAATTTGGTTAAGGCATCGTGATGTGCTAAATGCTGATAGCGCAGCGCTTGCTCTTTCACTTCCAACAGATGCTCACGCTCTGCTACTTTTTTACGCAGCGCTTCAATGGCCTGTGCCATACAGCCAATCTCATCGCTGCGCTGAGTATAGGGCGTGGCATGCTCGGTTTGATTATGGGCAATATGCGTCAGAGCACGTATTAAGCGAGGAACAGGCTTAAACAGCCGCTTCATCAGCATGCTAACCAGCAAAGCAGTAGCTAACAGCACCAAAACTAACGATGCCACTACTTTCAGTATCAGGTCACGGTGCACCTGATAAAGCTCACTTTTTAAACCAATACTTGAGACAACAATCCCGTGTAAATTGCCTTGGGGCGTTATAATCGGCAGAGAGCTAACGAAGTGCTCCTCTTTACCAATACGCGCAAACCCCACATAAAACTCGTTTGCTGACAGGCTTTTGGGCAATTCAGAGATATCTAGAAAGACGATATCCCCAACGGCGCTGTTAAAGGCATCTGCCACCGGAGTCAACGTGCCGCTAGAACTTTGTGCAAAGAGCCAGACGTTATGTCGGGTCTGGGCGCTAGCCAGTGCCAGCACATCGATAGGGCTGAAACCGGTGCTGAGCACGGAGTCTTCATCGCCAATGGGTCGTGCGGAAACCAGTTGGTTCACCTGGCCAGTGGAATCGGTACGTACAGCAACTGAGGTATAAATACGGCGGATGGTAGCACTGACAATCTGTGCATTGACCTGTGCTTCTCGCCCCCACTGATCCCGGGCGCTGCGCTCGACCATCGTAAAGCCCAGCATAGCCCCAATGAGATAGGCAAAAATAACGCCCAGCAGCATAAAGATGGCGACTTTGCCCACCACCGTGCGGTGCCACGGGAGCTTTACCTTTGAAACAGGCGCATTATCAGCACTTACCTCTTGCATGCAGTACGTGTCCTTTAATCTGCATTATGGCCATCCGCACAGATGCTATAAGCGACCAAAATCTTGGAGTAACGGTATCGACCTCTCAGCAATAGCTGTAGGCTCATGATTAATTAACAAACTATCACTAAATGAAACATTCATAAGTACACCATTTAAACGCTACGCCTCTGAATTGAACGGCTTATTTGGCATGCCTTTTGCTGAAACTTAATGGTTTTAATCTTCAGTGCGAAAAGGAGTACTCCTATGCAAGTGATTAACGCACGCCTGCGCCAACGCCCTGAGCTTTACCGAATCGAGATAAGTAACGGTCTATTCACGGATATCACGGCACAAGATGCGCCACAAACGGCAACCGCTGAACAACTTGATGCCGGCGGAAAGCTCATCTGTGCGCCGTTTATCGAGCCTCATATCCACTTGGATGCCGCCCTAACGGCGGGTGAGCCAAGCTGGAACCAAAGCGGCACGCTGTTTGAAGGGATTGAGCGCTGGGGCGAGCGCAAACCGCTACTTAACGAGGCCGACATTCGCGAACGCGTGTTAAAAACCTTAAACCTACTCATCGGTAACGGCGTTCAGTTTGTGCGCACCCACGCCGATACCAGCGACCCAAGCCTTGTGGGGCTAAAAACACTCTGCGCCTTGCGTGATGAGCTGAAGGATAAAATCGACATTCAGGTGGTGGCTTTCCCTCAGGACGGCCTGCTCTCTTATCCCGGTGGCGACAAACTGATGGAAGAGGCGCTGGAGATCGGCGCTGACGTGGTGGGTGGTATTCCCCACTTTGAATACACCCGCGAGCTAGGCGTGGCCTCCATGAAGCGGGTGATTGAGCTGGCGATGAAGTATGACCGCTTGGTGGATGTGCACTGCGATGAGATCGACGATCCCAACTCGCGCTTTCTTGAAGTACTGGCCTGCGAGGCTCTGTTCAATGAGTTAGGCAGCCGTGTGACCGCCAGCCACACTACCGCGATGCACTCTTACGACAACGCCTACTGCTCTAAGCTCTTTCTGTTGCTCAAGCGCTCGGGCATCAACTTTATTTCCTGCCCAACGGAGAGTATTCACCTCCAAGGGCGCTTTGATACCTACCCAAAACGGCGGGGTGTCACCCGCGTGAAAGAGCTTAACGAAGCAGGAATCAACGTCTGCTTTGCAGAAGATTCCATCTTCGACCCCTGGTACTCGTTAGGTAACGGCAAGCTGCTACGCACGCTCGATTTTGGCCTGCATATCTGCCAAATGATGGGCTACCAGGATTTTAGCAGCGCGCTTTCGCTGATTACCGATAACAGTGCCCGCACTATGAATATCGAATCGCGCTACGGCATAGAAGTGGGCAAACCGGCCAGCTTCAATCTACTAGAGGGCGAAGATGACTACAGCGTGCTGCGCAACCAGGGTGATGTACTACTTTCCGTGCGGCACGGTGAGATCATCATGCAGCGGGAGCCATCACGTATCGTCACACCGCCATGGATTGGCTAACCCCACGCTGGCAAGTTAGATTAGCGATTCCACTTGTCCAAGGAGCACACCATGAGCATCGAGACCGTTCGCCAGTTTTTTGCCGAGCACGCGCCAGAGGTGGCCATTGAAGAGCTGGAAACAAGCACGGCGACCGTACAGCTCGCCGCCGAGGCTCACGGTGTCGCCCCTGGGCAGATTGCTAAAACATTGGCGTTTAAAGTAGGCGAGAAACCACTGCTGATTGTGGCCAGTGGCGATGCACGGATCGATAATCGCAAGATCCGCGATACGTTTGGTGGCAAAGCCAAAATGCTCGATGCTGACACAGTGATGGAACTGACCAGCCATCCGGTGGGCGGAGTATGCCCGTTTGGGCTGGCAACGGATCTCCCCGTCTATTGCGACGAATCCCTACACGCGTTCGATGAAGTGCTCCCCGCTGCGGGCTCACCGAACAGCGCGGTGCGTTTAAGCCCCAAGCAATTGGCCGAGCTGGCCGGTGCTCAGTGGGTGGACGTGTGTAAGTTGCCAGAGAGCACCAGCTAAGCGACGGTGTAGTGCTTTACTTCACATCGAGTAAATAGCCATAAAACGCCGTATTGCGCTGCCAGCCCAGCGATTCGTACAAACGCTGGGCGCGCTCATTCTCTACCTGCGTCATCAATATCAAACGCGCGACGCCATGTTCACGGGCAAGCTGGGTAGCGGCTTCCATGAGCGCCCTACCTGTTCCTTTCTCTCGACACTCGGGTAGAACAAAAAGGTCGTTCAACGTCCAGCGCGCATTCAAGCCGACGGTGGAAACACCGGGGTAGAGCTGAACAAACCCTGTGAGTGCACCTTCTCTGTTTTCACTCACCAAAATGCGGGAATCCGCTTGCCCAAAGCGCTGGCGCAAAAAGTCACGCGCTGCTTGAATATCACTTGGCTGTTGATAAAACTGCCGATAACCGTCTAGTAGCTCGGTTAAAGCGTCGAGATCATGGATGGTGGCAGGGCGAACATGGGTCATACGTTACCTCCCTTGTGGGTGCACTAAATCACCGTGGCAATGGGTGACGCGGCACTCAGCGGATACGCCGCGTATTTCCTGACGGCTTTCTTATAGTAGTGTATCGTCTTTTGAACGTTTATTAATCAATCTAACAGCAAGGGGACGACGCGTTCCCATTGGGGTTACCGTGGTCCAATCACTCTCTACTCAAACTGAATCCCGAGCACCGATTTACAAAGCTTGGAGTGTGCATGTGTTTACCGCCAGCGGCGTGCTGCTTGGCACGATGGCGCTGCTGGCGCTGGTTGATAACAACCCGGTGGCCTGCCTGCTTTGGCTGGGGGCGGCGATGATGATCGACGGTATTGATGGCACCCTGGCACGTAAATATGAGGTGAAGTCCGTACTGCCCCACTTCGATGGGTCGACGCTGGATATGGTGATTGATTACCTCACCTGGGCCTTTATCCCCGCCCTGTTCATTTATTACTTCATTGAATTACCGCCCTACTTAGGGCTGATCTCGGTCTTTATCATTTTGTTGTCGTCGATGTTCTGCTTCTGCAACGTCGATATGAAAAGCCAAGATAATTACTTCGTAGGCTTTCCCGCCGCCTGGAACATTGCCGCCGCTTATTTTTACATTCTTGATTTACCGCCACTGCTGACGTTTGGCGCAATACTCGTCCTGGCGATGCTGACCGTGACGAAAATGAAGTTTTTGCACCCGTTTCGAGTGCGCCTATTTATGCCGCTCAATATCGCTGTGACGCTGCTTTGGTGCGTGTGCGCAACCTCGTTAATCCTCTCAAACTCTGATCATGCCGCCTGGGCTCTGTGGGGCTTAGGCTTGACCTCACTTTACTTCGCGGGCATGTGCTTTTGGCGCACGGCTCAAGAGTGGTTCGGCGGGCAGATGGCACGCTAAATGACCTCCGACTTTATCGCCCCCGACGGCCACCCGCGCTGCCAGTGGTGTGGCGGAGCGGCGGAGTTTCTGCCCTATCACGACCACGAGTGGGGCTTTCCCGTTGCCGATGACCAGCGGCTGTTTGAAAAGCTCTGCTTGGAGAGCTTTCAGTCAGGCTTAAGCTGGCGCACGATCTTGAACAAGCGCGAAAATTTCCGCGCAGCTTTCCACCACTTCGATTTCCATAAAGTCGCCCGTTTTGACGAAGGGGACGTGCAGCGCTTACTGCAGGATGCGGGCATTATTCGTCACCGCGGTAAGATCGAAGCTACCATCAATAACGCGCGCTGTGCGCAGGAAATGGTGGTTCAGGAAGGCTCTTTAGCGGCGTTTTTCTGGCGCTATGAACCGGATAGCGCTTCTCTGCCTGCCCCACAAACCCAAACCACATCCCCAGAATCTATCGCGCTAGCAAAAGATCTTAAAAAGCGCGGATGGAAGTTTTTTGGCCCGACAACCGCGTTTGCGTTTATGCAGGCCATGGGGCTGATCAATGATCACTCGTTGAACTGCGTCACGCGTGAACGGGTGGAGCAGGCACGGCAACAGTTCCAGCGACCCACCTAGCGTTATCTATAGGAGCGCTTCCTATGAAACCTAAAATTAGCTTAATCACTCTTGGGGTCTACGACCTGACTCGTGCGATTCACTTCTATCGTGAAGGCTTGGGATTGCCGGAGCACGAAACAGACAGCAATGAGGTCGCCTTTTTCAAGCTCGAAGGCGCTTGGTTATCGCTTTTTCCGCGTGAAGCGCTAGTGAAAGATATTGGCATTCAAGATGACTCTCCCAGCGGCTTTAGCGGTATCACCCTGGCTCACAATGTCGGCAGCCAAGATGCCGTTGACCAAGTGCTTAAACAAGCAGTTGCCGCCGGTGCCGAGCTCATCAAACCTGGGCAAGAAGTGTTCTGGGGTGGTTATTCCGGCTATTTCCGCGACCCAGAAGGCCACTACTGGGAAGTCGCCTACAATCCGTTTATGGATTTGACGTAACGCCACCTTCACCGCCCGAGCGTTGATAAGTCCAGAAGCGCTTTCTGACTAGTCGGGCGAAGCGCGCTCTCGACTGCTTGCCTCCACTCCTGACCTGGAAACAGTTGATAATCAGGCATCTCAAATTGGGCTAACAGCTCCCAAACAGTCAAAAATTGTTGCTGCCAAGCTTCTGCGGACATCCTGGCCAAACTATCGCGTAGGTGAAACCTTTTATAGTGAGCGCAAGGTTTGGAATCCAATTGAATGGCCTGCCCCGTCAATAGCCCATAAGCGATAAAGCTCGTTCCCGGTGCCATCAGTTGCAATATTTTTGCCGCAATTGGCCCTCCTAAAGCGTCAAACACTATGTCCGACTCACGAGCCTCATATGAGATCTGCGATACGTCTTGGATAGATACCGGTTTGATGCCGAGCTGTTCCAGACGAGCAACTCGACTCTCAGAGCGGTATATGCCCACAACCTCCTTCGCGCCATGCTGATATGCCCATGCTCCAAGATAGTCAGCGCAATTGGAACCCGCTCCACTGAGAAGAACCCGTTTGCCCTCGACAGGCCAGTTTCCAAGCATGGTCAGGGCGGCCAAAGGATTGATATAGGCTCGTGCGGCAACCGCATCAGAAATGGACTCGGGAACGGGCACTGCGAGCGCCGCATTACAATCTAGAATCGTCTGCCAAGTACCTTCGCCTCGCAGTGGGAGCACTCGCTTCCCGATCAGAGAGGCGTACTGTCTGGGCGCATCAATCACACGCCCAACCCCTTCGTAGCCGGCGACCGCGGGAAGCGTTATACGATGCGAATACGCACCGCTAATTGGAATCAGATCAGACGGGTTCACGGGAGTACATAACATCCTCACCCTGAGCATGCCCTCACTCCTGGGTGGGGCTTTGGTTATTTCCATTTTCAGTGTTTCAAGCGGCTTTCCGAACGACCGATAGGTGAGCGCATAACGACGCATAGGCATTAGTTGACACCTACCGCATGCCCCTGCGCTTCTTCCACCATTTCGGTGGCGAACTCGCCCACTGTGCGCACGGCCGCTTCGATCTCAGGGGTTAGCGTAAACGCATAGTTCAAGCGCAAACACTGGCGAAATTTACCCGAGGCCGAAAACAGCGAACCCGGTGCCACATGGATCGCATGCTGCGCCAAGCGCTGGTTGAGCCGCACGCCATCCACCGCAGCAGGTAACTCTACCCACAGCAAAAAGCTGCCTTGGGGATAGCTGATGCCCGCCCCCTTGGGGAAGTAGCGCTGTACCCAACTGATCATGATGTCGCGTTGGCGCTGATATTGGCGAGTAGCGAAACGAACATGGCGCTCGTAGTGCCCTTTAGCGACGAACTCCGCCACTGCCAGCTGCGGCAGCGTGGCCGAAGCGCCGGTAGAAACGTACTTCATATGCAGCGCCTGATCGCGGTAACGGCCTGGCGCCAGCCAGCCTACCCGCAAGCCAGGCCCTACCGTTTTAGAAAAGCCACTGCACAGCATCACCCGACCATCGTCATCGAAGGATTTTACGGTGCGCGGCCTAGGCAGGCTGAATGACAAATCGCCGTAAATATCGTCTTCGATAATCGCCACATCGAAACGTTGGGCGAGTTGAAACAACGCCCGCTTGCGTGCTTCAGGCATGGTGTAGCCCAGCGGATTATTAAAGGTCGGCGTGATCTGTATCGCCCGAATCGGCCACTGCTCTAGCGCCAGCTCCAAGGCTTCCAGACTGATACCGGTTTGTGGATCGGTAGGAATCTCCAACGCTTTTAAGCCGTTGGCCTTGAGAATCTGCATGGTGCCGTAAAAGCTGGGCGAGTCGACGGCGACCACATCGCCCGGCTGGGTGAGGGTGCGCAATGCAATCGAAAGCGCCTCCTGGCAGCCGGTCGTAATCACAATGTCATCCGGGTGTAGCAGGCAGCCCGACGTAATGGCCAGTCGAGCTACCTGTTGACGCAATTCCGGGCTACCGCTCAGCTTGTCATAGTTGAACCCGTGCAGATCATTACTGCGATGCAGGCTAGCAAGGGTTTTCGACAAAGGCCGCAGCGTTTCATACTCAAAATTCGGTACGCCACGCCCCAGCAGTAGCCGTTCATCATCCCGCTGAGTAGCAACGAGCTCGAGCACCTGATCCCATTGGGAAATATCCAATGGTCGCTGTGCAGGGCGAGAAATCGAAGGCAGTACCGAAGGCGCTCTACTCGGCAGCACGAAGTAGCCCGACTTTGGCCGCGACTCAATCAGCGCGGTGTCCATCAATTGGCGATACGCCTCTTGCGCCGTTGAGATACTGACGTTCAGCTCTTGGCAGACCGCGCGAATGGAAGGTAGCCGGTCGCCCACGCGATAAATCCCGTGCTCAATCCGCTCCCGCAACGTTGCCGCCACCTCTTCATAACGCGTCATCACTCCCACCCCATTCGGTTCATCTGCCATACAGAAGGCATCTCGTTTCGCCATACAGAGGTATAACACGCCCATCTGTATCGGAAAAATAAAAAAACCTATATCTGTATTGCCGCCAGCAGGCTGCGTAACCTAAACAGGCACCCCACCGCTCGGAGAGCCGCCATGCCACGCTTCAACCTCACTCAGCTTCGTTACCAATTAAGCCGCTACCAGCAGCGTCGCCGCAGCCGTCGGCAGCTGCTCACGCTAAATGACCACTTGCTGAAAGATATTGGCCTCACCCGTGAACAGGCCTGCCAGGAGGGAAAACAAACGTTTTGGAAACCAAAGCACCAAGATAAGAGAGCATTAACAACGCAGCGCCGCGATTAAATGCTTAGGACACTAGCGCATACTAAGCCGTCAGCCCAATGCCTCTTAAAATCACCGAGGTCACCGACTGCACGGCTTTTTCAAACTGTAGGTCGTCCAGCGGTTTGTCGTCGTTCAGCAGTGAAATTTGGTAGTCGAAATCGGCGTAGTGCTGGGTGGAGGCCCAGATCATATAGAGCAGGTACGAAGGCTCGACGGGGTTGATTTGGCCGGAATCGACCCATTCGCGGATTTTCGACTCTTTTAGTTTGGCCCATTCATAAAGGTTATCGCGCAGGCGCTCTTTGAGCATCGGGGCGCCCTGCATCACTTCGGCCGCCCACACTTGGGAGCCGTGGGCGCGGTTGCGGGAGTGGTTCATCTTGGCGCGTATGTAGGTGGAGAGCACCACTCGAGGGTCGTCGTACAGCTCGAAACAGAGCGCGTCCTGCTTCCATAACTCTAATAGCGCCAGCAATACCTCTTGATAGAGTACTTTCTTAGTGGCGAAATAGTAGTGCACGTTGGACTTTGGCAGGTCGGCTAACTGGGCAATATCGCCCATGGAGGCCCCGGCGTAGCCTTTCTCGGCAAACAGCTGCTCCGCCGCCTGAAGGATCTTTTTGACGTTCGTTTGCCGAATTTCGTCCTGTGTTCTCGCCACGCTGGTATCCCTTTGCAACCCTGACCGCTCATAATACGCACCAAAAAATACACCACCGCCCAGCAATGATGCAGGCGGTGGTGCAGTGAAGATGGCGCAGTTAGCGCATCGCGTCAACGCTGGTTAGTAGGAAACGAGAACTCCGCCCGTGTGGCTTCGCTGACGGAAGGCCAGCGCTGGGAAACCGCCTTGCGGCGCGTGTAGAAGCGAACCGAGTCTGGGCCGTAGGCGTGAAGGTCGCCAAACAGCGAGCGCTTCCAGCCACCAAAGCTGTGGTAGGCCACCGGCACAGGCAGCGGTACGTTCACCCCCACCATGCCCACTTCGATACCGTCGGTGAAGCGGCGGGCGGCTTCGCCATCGCGGGTAAACAGGCAGGTGCCGTTGCCGTATTCGTGGTCGTTAATCAGCTGCATGGCATCGTCCAGGCTGCCGACCCGCACTACGCAGAGCACTGGCCCAAAGATCTCTTCCTGGTAAATGCGCATCTCAGCGGTGACGTTATCGAACAGGCAGCCACCCACAAAGTAGCCCTCCTCATGGCCAGCCACGGTCAGGCCACGGCCATCCGCTACCAGCGAAGCGCCAGCATTCACACCATCTTCAATAAAGCCAAGCACTTTATCGCGATGCTCTGCGGTGACCAGCGGGCCCATATCCAGGACTTTATCGGTACCCGGCCCCACCTTCAGCTTAGCGATTTTGGGCAGCATGGTTTCCACTAACCGGTCGGCGGTTTCATCGCCCACGCACACCGCTACCGAGATCGCCATGCAGCGCTCGCCGCAGCTGCCGTAGGCAGCGCCCATCAGCGTGTTGGCGGCGTTTTCTAGGTCGGCATCCGGCAGAATCACCGCGTGGTTCTTAGCCCCGCCCAGGGCCTGAACGCGCTTGCCCGCTGCCGAACCTCGGGAATAAATCGCTTCCGCCACGGGCGTGGAACCCACAAACGAAATGGCTTTCACGGCTTTGGCATCCAAGAGTGTTTCTACCGCTTCGCGACCGCCGTGAATCACGTTCATCACACCTTTGGGCAGCCCCGCTTCTTGCAGCAGTTCGGCCACGGCCATAGCCGCTGATGGGTCTTTTTCGGAAGGCTTAAGAATGAAGGTGTTACCGCAGGCAATCGCCATCGGGTACATCCACAGCGGCACCATGGCGGGGAAGTTAAACGGGGTAATGCCCGCGACCACGCCCAGCGGCTGGAAGTTAGACCAGGCATCAATGCCTGGCCCCACGTTGTGGGAGTACTCGCCTTTTAACAGCTCCGGCACGCCGCAGGCGTACTCGACATTCTCAATGCCACGCTTCAGCTCGCCCATGGCGTCTTCGACCGTTTTGCCATGCTCTTCGCTGACTAGTTGCACGAGGCGGTCCGCGTGCTCTTCCAGCAGCTGCTTAAAGCGGTACATCACCTGGGCGCGCTTGGCAGGCGGCGTATCGCGCCAGGCAGGAAAAGCAGCCTGGGCTGCGGCAATGGCACGCTCCACATCCGCCGCGCTGGCATCCGCCACGTGGCGGATCACTTTTCCCGTAGAAGGGTTGGTGACGTCCAGCGTGCGCTGGCTTTCCACTAGCTCACCGTTAATCAGGTGGGAAACAACACTCATCATGAAACTCCAAAACAGGGTTGGCCAGGGTTACGCCAGTGAATCCAGGGTGGTCGCAACGGCATCGAACAAACGCTCAAGCTCGGCTTCCGTGGTGCCAAAGGGAGGGCCGAACTGCAGGGTGTCGCCACCGTAGCGCACGTAAAAGCCTGCTTCCCACAGCGCCATATGCGCATCGCGGGGGCGAATGGTGGGGTCGCCGTTGCGCGGCGCTAACTGAAGAGCACCGGCCAAACCGTAGTTGCGAATATCGACAATGTGGTTGTGGCCTTTTAAGGCGTGCAGCTTTTGCTCGAATACCGGAGCGATGGCATTCACCTGAGCGGGGAAGTTTTCACGCTCCATCATCTCCAGCGCTGCCAGCCCCGCCGCGCAAGCCACGGGGTGGGCGCTGTAGGTGTAGCCGTGGGGGAATTCAATGGCGTGCTGGGCACCGCCTGCGTGCATAAAGGTGTCGAAAATCTCGCCAGTGGCAATCACCGCCCCCATGGGGATCGCGCCATTGGTGATCTGCTTGGCCACGTTCATGATATCCGGCGTGACGCCAAACGCTTCGGCCCCGGTGGTGGCCCCACTGCGGCCAAAGGCGGTAATGACTTCATCAAAAATCAGCAGAATATCGTGGGCGGTGCAGATCTCCCGCAGCCGATCCAGATAGCCTTTTGGCGGCACAATCACACCCGCCGAGCCTGACATCGGTTCCACAATCACTGCCGCAATGGTAGAGGCATCGTGCAGGGCGATTTGATCCAGCAGCGCATCGGCCAGCTCAGCGCCAGTTTCCGCTTGGCCACGGGTGTACGCATGGCCCGCCTGCAGGGTGTGGGGCAGGTGCGTCACGTCCATCAACTGGCCGTAGTGCTTACGGTTGCCGCCAATACCGCCCAGGCTGGTGCCTCCAATATTCACCCCGTGGTAGCCCTTGGCGCGGCCGATCATGCGGGTTTTTTCCGGCTTACCTTTTAACCGCCAATACGCCTTGGCCATCTTGACCGAGGTATCGGCAGCTTCTGAACCGGAATTGGTGAAAAACACGTGATCCAGCCCGGCAGGCGTTAAACTCGCGACCTTTTCCGCCAGTTTGAATGCCAACGGGTGGGCAATCTGAAAACCGGGGGCAAAATCCAAAGTGCCTAGCTGCGCCGCCACGGCTTTTTGGATCTCTTCACGGTTATGGCCTGCCCCGCAGGTCCATAGGCCAGAGAGCGAATCAAACAGCTTGCGCCCCTGGTCATCAATGTAATAACGCCCTTCCGCCCCCGCAATCATGCGCGGGTTGGCGCGGAAATCGCGGTTCGCGCTGAACGGCATCCAGAAATGCTGGTTGAGGGCGGTGCCCTGCTCATCGGCTGTGTGTGTGTGGGAAGTCGTGCGGTTTTTTAATCCGCTTTTTAATCCAAACATAGTGGCCAAGCTCCATCGCTAACAGGCATAGCCACAGCATGCGCCACCCACCACGTTTATAAAATTAACCTTTTCTTTTGTTCACGTTAGAGAATTTAGACGTAATTGGGCGGCATTTATCTCTACGCTGGCTAATAGCCAATAACAACTAACAGGACGCCGCCAGCATTGCCTGTGCCACTTTGAAAAGGACGACATAACGTATGAACTCGCTTGTTGACCCCACCACGACACTCGATCATTTACGCACCGACAGCGACCGCCTGTGGGCGGCACTGATGGAGATGGCCACGCTGGGCGCTACCGCGAAAGGCGGCGTCAATCGCCAAGCATTGACCGAGCTAGACCGCCAAGGCCGCGACCTGTTTATTCAGTGGTGCCGCGCCGAAGGCTGCACCATTCGCATCGATAATATCGGCAATATTTTTGCCCGCCGAGAAGGCAGCGACCCCAACGCCAAAACGGTGATGGCAGGCAGCCACCTGGATAGCCAGCCCACGGGCGGTAAGTACGACGGCTGCTTTGGCGTGCTGGCAGGGCTGGAAGTCATTCGCACCTTAAACGAACACCGCATTACCACTAAAGCGCCGATTGAAGTGGTCGCGTGGACCAACGAAGAGGGCTGCCGATTCCCGCCCTGCATGATGGGCTCCGGCGTGTTTACCGGCGAGCTGGAATTCGATGCCATGATGGCACGTAAAGACGCCGATGGCGTGTCGGTCAGCGATGCCCTAGACGCCATTCACTACCGAGGCAGCGACGAGGTATCGCCCAGCGAGATTCAGGCCTACTTTGAGCCGCATATCGAGCAAGGCCCTATCCTGGAAGACACCGACACCACCATTGGCGTGGTGATTGGCGCACTGGGCCAGAAATGGTTTGATCTCACTCTTACCGGCCTAGAGGCCCATGCCGGACCCACTCCCATGCACCTGCGCCGAGACGCCATGATGGGTGCAGCGGAAGTGACCCAAGCGCTCAACCGGATTGCCAACGAACACCAGCCCCACGGGCGCGGCACCGTCGGGTATATGGCGCTGCACCCCGGCTCGCGCAACGTGATTCCTGGGCAGGTAAAGATGACCCTGGACATGCGCCACTGGGAGCCAAATGCATTAACAGCTATGGGCGACGCGGTGGCCGCCGCGATTGAGGAGATTTGCCAGCGCCACGGGTTAACCTATGAATTAACGCCCACGGCGGATTTTGCCCCCGAGTATTTCGATAAAGCGTGTGTCGACGCCGTGCGCCAAGGGGCTGAAAAGCTAGAGTTATCTCATATGGATATCATCAGCGGCGCGGGGCACGATGCGATTTTCATTGGCCGAGTGGCCCCAGCGGCGATGATCTTTATTCCCTGCAAAGACGGCATCAGCCACAACGAAGCGGAAAGCGCGACGCCAGGCGATGTTCATGCAGGGTGTAACGTGCTGCTGCACGCCATGTTAGAAGCAGCAGGCACCGCCTGAAAGTAACGCTACCGCACCCAAGTGCGGTAGCCATTTCCTGCCTTACAACACCACCTCAAACCCTTCAAACTTAGGCGGGCCAAGGTAGATGCCTTCTGGCGCTTTGGCATTGGCGTGGGCCTTGCGGAAGGCGTCTGACTTCGTCCAGGCGCGGAAGGCCTCTTCGGACTCCCACACGCTGTGGGAGATAAACACGGTGTGGTCTTCCTGGCTTTCGCCCTGCAGCATTTGGAACTGCTTGAAGCCCGGCACTTCGTCCAAGTGGGAATCGCGGTTGCGCCATACCTCTAGAAAATCCTCTTCGCGGCCTGGGGCAATCCGAAAACGGTTCATGGCGATATACATAGTGGCTCTCCTGTGAGCGGGTGTGACTCAGTTGGTTACGCAAACAATCGCTTGATGGTAACGTCATCACTGCATCACGAATAGATAAGTGACGAACAGGCGTTACGGCTAATGGCTCAGGCACCCCTTCAGATCGTTTGGTTCAAACGCGATTTACGCATTCACGATCATGCACCGCTGGCCAACGCCGCTGCGGCGGGCCCCGTGCTGCCGCTATTCGCCATCGAGCCTGAGCAGTGGCAAGCACCCGACAGCGCCTTGCGCCACTGGCAGTTTGCCGCCGATTCGCTGGTTGATCTTGCCCAAGCGCTCAACACGCTGGGCCTGCCGCTCTGTCTGTGGCAAGGCGATATGGTGGAGTGCCTGGCCGCGCTCAAAGCCCGCTACGGCGAACTGGTGCTGCACTCCCACCAAGAGACTGGCAACGCCTGGAGCTTTGAGCGCGACCAGCGCGTTCAAGCGTGGTGCCACGCCCACCAAGTGCCCTGGCAGGAAGCCCGCCAGCAGGGCGTGATTCGCGGGCTGAGTAGCCGCACGGGGCATCAATCCCGCTGGGAAAGCCACTGGGAAGCGCTGATGGCCGCCCGCACCTACACCGCCCCGCCAACAGCGGTGGCAGCACCCGGTTGGGAAGCATTTCATCACGTAGACGTAGCGCAACTGCCCTCGCTCACTTTGGGGTTCGATACCACGCCCTGCCCCCAACGCCAGCGCGGCGGGCGCAGTGAAGGCCGCGCGCTGTGGCTGAGCTTTATTACTCAGCGCGGGCGTCGCTATCGCGGCTCGCTCTCTAAACCGTTATTGGCCTGGGAGTTTGGATCGCGGCTCTCCCCGCACTTGGCATGGGGCACGCTCTCCATGCGGGAAGTAGTGCAATCCCTGCGCCGCCAGCGGCAAAAGCACGCCGACGACACCGCCTGGGCCCGCTCGCTGCGCGCCTTTACCTCGCGGCTCTACTGGCACTGCCACTTTATTCAGAAGCTGGAGAGCGAACCCAGCATCGAGTATCAAACCCTGCACCCGGCGCTGCGCGGCCTGCGGGAGCGCGACCCGGAACATCCCAACCTGATCGCCTGGAAGCGCGGCCAAACCGGCGTGCCGCTGGTGGATGCCTGCATGCGCAGCCTGACCAACACCGGCTGGATCAACTTTCGCATGCGCGCCATGCTGCTCTCCCACGCCACCTTTGGCCTGGGGCTGCATTGGTACGAGCCTGCCCTGCACTTGGCTCGGCTATTTACCGACTTCGAGCCGGGCATTCACTACCCCCAGGTGCAGATGCAGGCAGGCGCTACCGGCACCAACGCCATGCGGGTCTACAACCCGATCAAGCAAGCAGAAGATAACGACCCCACCGGTGAGTTCATCGCCCGCTGGGTGCCCGAGCTTTCGCCGCTGCCTCAGGAATGGCGCGCCAAACCCTGGGCGCTACCGGAAAGCCTGCAAAAACGGTTCTGCTTTCAGCCGGGCGTTGACTATCCCATCCCCAACGATTTCGAAGCCGAAGCGCGCTACTGGAAGAAGCTGCTTTATGAACTGCGTCGCACGCCGGAGGCCCGCGATGCCAGTCAGGCGATTGTGGATAAGCTGGCTAGTCAGCGGCGGCCGACCGCTCGGCGTGGTAAAAAAGCTACAGCCGATAATCAGCAGCAGCTTCCGTTGTTTGATGAGGGCGTGGTGGGAGATGGTTAGCGGTTATGCTTGGCTTGGGCTAGCTAATCTCTTAGCCAGAGGACGTGGCCGGATTGGTGTTGCCCCTATGCACCTGATGATTCCACTCAGTGCCGGTCGTACTCTATTGAGGATGCCATTACCGACACACGGTGTAAGAGGAACGTTTTTGCTGACCATTGAAACCGATGAGGATCAGTTGGCCATAAGCGTTCTGAGGGGCGTTCCAGGCGGGAGGTTAAGTAGACACTGAGCCGATCCAGTGCAGAGTTTGGAAGCCCCTTATCAACGCCTATAGAGATTCACTTTTATATCATCGTTAGTGAAGTAGCTACCCTCACTCCATGTCGAAATAATATTTCTTGAATCAAGCCATCTGGCTAAATTCTTATTCTCAGGAGTGTTTTTCAGCCTCGCTGTATAGTTCCCAGTTTTTATTTCTGAAAAGGGGTTCGGTAGATTAACCAAGACTTGACGCACCTCATCATCCGTCATAAGAGAATGACATTTGTTAAAAAGCGAAATTTGCGTCTCTATGGGCGTAGCATGTGCTATTAAAAGTTGCGCACTAATACTATTAAGGATGGATATATCTGCGTCGGCGCTGTTAATAATTGGACCGATAAGTGCTGATCGCTCTGGAAGTCCCTCGAGAGCTCCTAGATCCATCAATTCGACTATCCCGAGCTTGGCTCCATTATCGATTCCAGATCGAAGAAGTTCCTCTCGGAAGTCATCGTCAAATGCAAAGCTGACTGGATCTGCTAAATATTTATCGATATTGGCTGCCACGAATAGTACCTGTAAATCCATGTTTTCAGCGAGTGCGTCGAGATTCTCCGCAGAGAATAAGATTTTTCCTTCTTCGATTAGGATTCTAAACTTGGCTGGTTCCAGTCCTTCGGGCAGCTTCTTAAACGGCTTCGGTAGGGCGTGAACATATTCTCTATAGGCGTCATCAGACAGCGAGCCCGCGCCGATGAGAAATTCACGCAACTGCAGTGAATCCGAGTCACTTGGAATGGGGTGTTGAAGGATAGTTGCACGGACAGTATCTTGATCAAGATAGCCAACCAAGCTATCTGCCTTGAACTCTTCTCCTTCCATAAAAACAAGACAGTTCACCCAAGTTGGTTCAACCATATTTAGCGTGAACAGCATTGAGTGCAACCTTTCGGGCACACCTTCTAGAGTTGGCAGCAGGGTCGTCTGCCGTTCAAGAAACTCCCGCAGATGATTTTGATCAAGCGTATCGTGACGAACCAAGGCGAGAATAGCAGACGCATCCTCCTTTGAATTGCCTTGAAGTGCCAAAAGAATATCACTCAGGTAGCGGTCAAAATCGCGTTCGACTCGCTCTATCAAGGTTGCGTTATTCGCTGAAAGTATGGTAGTGAAGTTTCTCTCACGTAGCGGCTCAATATTTTTCTTTCCCAAAATAGTTTGGTAAACATATTCCAGGTTCGAAATCGTGAGTTCGAAAAGCCCCTTCTCGAACATGAAGCGTATAATTTCGGAGTGCTCTTTAATTGCAGTCAGGTCTTTGACCTCAAAATCTAGGCATGCAAGTCGTTCAGGTGCTAGCTCGGTTGAATTCGCCAGAATCTCTGGAAGGTTCACCGAAACAAATTCCGGTAACTCGGCATAATCTTTTGCGAGAACTTTGAGCGAGGCTTCTGGTAAGTTCGCGACCAGCCGGGTAACGTGGGAAGTACTGTTGGGGCTGGCAATGGCAGCTGGGACAAGACCTTTCCAGATGTCAGCTAATCCGGAAAGAAGACCCGCAACATATTGGCCACTAGTGTAATAAGCATCGAAAAAGCCCTCGCAGCTCTCGAATTCAGACGCGATAAACTCGAAAAGTTTCTTTGTTTGGTCGAGGTAGCGACTCCGGTCATTTAGCAGACTATCGACGAGCTTGACGTTTAAGACATAGCTTTGCCGGAAGTCCTCATCTCGCATCGCTGAGATAACCTCTTTTGGATTGTCGATTGGAAAACCCGGCTCAGGTGTGACGAATGCCCGTATCTGGATCAGAAACTTATTGTCATTGGGCGACAAACGGCCTGAGTGAAAAAGTGAAGTGTATTGATAGTAGGTATCGTCGAGATGGCCTTCCAGAATCAGGAAGCGTGCAAGCTCTCCGTTTTCGCCGAAACCTTCAAAAAGCTTCTCCAAGTGATTGGCGTTCAATCTCAAAAGCTCATTGAGTTTAGTCATGCGAAGTATTGGGATCTTTAATCTGAGATCGTGTATTCGGCGCAGCGTCTTATTCTTATTGTCCGCCGTTTTATTTTCGATCTCCTCCTTGCGTTGCAGGTAGGATTTCTGAGAGTCCACCTCGGCTTGCAATTTGGAAATATCTATCTGCTGTAAATGACCTTGGGAATTGCGGCCGCTAAGACGAGAAGTCTCTATAAGTTGCTCGAATTCATCGTGGCTAACAAGCTGTGGAAGCGGGATCCATTGTGATCCATTAATACGAACGGTTTGAACATTCACTGGAAGCTTCTCAATCAGAGCCATAGCATAGATTTGTCGCAACTCTCTCAGATCCGAAGGAGTCTGTCGCTCAGCAGCTTCAAGCTGCTTTTCGAGTTCCGCGATCTCGGCCCTATATATGGCCTCACCATTCCCGATGAGCACACTTTGGTAATTCAATATTTTAGCGAGATTTCCCGCACCGCGGTGCAATTGTTCAAAGTCCCTTGGGTAAACGTTTTTATAGATAAGAATGGCGAGGAGCTTGTTGGCATTGAGCAGATTTTCTCCATCATTTTTCAAATTAGCCATATAAATGGCATATTCATTGAAGATATTCTGAATTAGCCTCAGGTCGTTCAGGTATCGTGAGACCTCTCTGAGAAATTGTCGATCAAGGTGCTCATCAAGCTCAAGCCTCTTTCCCTGTTTCAATACCATGTCTATCGAGTTTGATGTGTTGATAACCGGAATGACGGGGATAATGAACTCAAAAAACTTGGTGCGGTCGGTATTGATAAACATGTCATCGCGCAGGGCGTAGAGGAATCTGATGGTACGCTTCACGCCAGCATTCTCGTTAACAAGGCTATTAATTTCACGCAGAGTGACGAATATCTCGGCGTCGTCAAATCGATCTATATCCTCAATGATTACGAGATCGTAATCGGTTGATTGGAAGAAATAGACTATTTCGTCTAGGTGGCGGTTCAGTATGGATGTCTGGTCATCAACTGCAGGCCGTATTTCAACGTCCTTCAACGAGATACTCTTCAATGATAGACCGAAGCTAGCGACATAAAAGTGATGTAATGTCACCCAGAGGAATATTACCGCGAGCGAGAACATTCCCAGATTGAGCCAATTGCTAAGTGCGAACGGAACGAGAAAAGTACCGCTGATGATATCTTCTCTCTGATTAAACACGTACCAGAGCGCAAGCCCCCCAATCATTATGCAAAGAGATTTAAAAAGCGATCTAACACGACCGGGCGACTGAATTCTTTTGAAACGCGATAGCGGAAGTTTGTTTGCGTCAGCACCATACAGCATCTGCTGCAGGATACTTCTCTCAATCTCTTGTCGGCTCACCTTCTCGCCCTTTGAATCGGCCTCGGGAACGAACGCAGCGAGAGAGATATGGAGCGCAGGCCGTCGATAATTCTTCAAGAAGGTTTGGATAATGCTGCTCTTTCCCGACCCATAGGGGCCGGTTAGGGCAATATTGGACACCTTCGCATTGTTCGTTGCAAACAGAATTGCTTCAGAATATACGCCGGCCTTGTCTGCTTCATCCGTTGGCGCGAGATCCACGAACTTAGATTTTTCTTCACTTGAGGCGTATCTTTTTTCTAACCATGAATCGCCCCAGGTTTCATAGACACCTCCAGGCCTTATACTAAAGGTATCTAGGAGGATCCATGAGCCGTCCCCGTTACACTGAAGAATTCAAA